>DWUW01000275.1 GCA_019120525.1 Candidatus Eisenbergiella stercorigallinarum
GAAGATGATGTTATGATTCAGGAACCGGCCTGGATGATGGCAGTCGGCAGCATGATGACGGAGGAAAATCTCCCTCTGCTGAAAGCGATTATGGTTGGGTCCATTTATACCAGTCTGGCATCTGTGACGGATACTCAGTCCCTTGAGGCTGTGCTTACCTTTGAGCAGCTTGTCAACGGAGCGCAGGAGCCGGTGAGCTTTGAAAAGAATGCTATGGATAACACGGTTTCCATGTTAACCGACTTCGCCAGCAGGGTTTATGTGGAGAACTGTTTTGATGAGACGGTGAAGGCGGACGTAGAGGAGATGACAAGGCAGATCCTGGCTGTGTTCCGCGAAAGAATCCTGAATCTGACCTGGATGCAGGAGGAAACCAAACAGGAAGCGGTTAAGAAGATTGATACCATGACGGTGAATGCTGCTTATCCTGATGAATGGCCGGAGTATATGGACAGCGTTCAGATCGTGCCTCCCTCCGAGGGCGGGAGCTTTGTTGACAATTATCTGAATATCCGGAGCGTTTCCATGGAAGACAATATCGCCCGGAAGGATGAGCCGATAGAACCGGATGACTGGAGCGGAGTCAGCACCTATGCGGTGAACGCATTTTATCAGCCCTCTTACAATGCCATTTTCCTTCCTGCATCCATTCTGCAGGGAGAATTCTATGACAGCAGCGCTTCAGAAGCGAAGAATCTGGGAGGAATCGGAAGCGTGATCGGCCATGAAATCACACATGCCTTTGACAATTCCGGCGCGCTGTATGATGAGAAAGGAAATTTCCGTAACTGGTGGACCGACGAGGATTATGAGATGTTTAACCAGCTTTCACAGAAGGTTGTGGATTATTATAACGGCTACGAAGTGGAGGGGATGCAGGTGAACGGTACCCAGACGCTGGGAGAAAATATTGCTGATCTGGGCGGAGTATCCGCGGTTACACAGCTTGCACAGTCGAAAGGTCTGGATCTTGCCGAAGTATATGAACAGTGGGCTTCCATCTGGGCGGAAAAGGCGACGCCGGAAAATCTGTATATGCAGGCAATGATAGATGTGCATGCGCCGAATAAGGTGAGGGTGAATGCGGTGCTCTCCGCCATGCCGGAATTCTACGAGGTTTACGGCGTTATGCCGGGAGACGGCATGTACCAGGCCCCGGAGAACAGGCCTGCAATATGGTAAAGCGACGGCGGAAAGGACAGAAAAATGAAAACGGAACAAAATACGGAGAACAGAAGAACGGTAAGCGGCTGGCTGTACCGGTTTATGGAAAATCATGCGATATGGTTCTGGGTGATCTTCAGCACAGTGACGGTGCTGGTGTTATATAAGGCATTCAGCGTTACATTTCTGGAGAAAACGCCCTATACGTGGGACTATACCTTCCATCACATAACGCTGACGCTTCTTTGCATTTTAATGATGCGGGAAGCCTATCAGGGAGAATTTCATATGGGATTTCGCGGAAAGCGGTTTGGTCTCGGTCTGCTTCTGTGCTGGCCGGCGCTGCTGTTTATCGCGCTGAATCTTCTGAGCACCCTGAGTGCGGAACGTATTTACCCGGAAAGTCTGATTATGGAAATGGCAAGAAACGTGTCGATCGGCCTGTTTGAGGAAGTGGTAGTTCGGGCAATCCTTGTGGGGCATATGATGTATCACTGGAAAAATTCTCCCCACAGGGTGTTCAAATCAGTTTTATGGTCGTCGGTGCTCTTTGGCGTCCTCCATATAGGAAATGTTTTTGCCAATCCGGTTGGAACGGCCCTTCAGATTTTTTACGCGGCGGGGTTCGGCGTTATGTTTGCTGCCGCCTATATCCGGACGAGAAATCTGTGGAGCTGTATTCTGGTACATGCACTGGTGGATCTCGCCGCCAATTTGAACTCGATTTATGTACCTCTCCAGGCGGATATGGAGGCATACCAGATGTCACTGCAGGAAGTGCCGTCCCTGGCGTATTTTCTTGTTCCGCAGCAGATTGTCTCGATTTTGTCAGGTATCTTTGTGCCGGGCATTCTGGTTGGGGTAATATTTGCCGTGGCTGCCGGAGCTTTTTCACTGAGAAAGTCGAAGGCGGAAGAGATCGCACAGCTTTGGGAGAATATGTGAGCCGGGACATCCGCCTTACAGCAGAAAAAATTCTTTTACAGGAAAGGCAGAGAGCTGTTTTTAATACGGCTCCTGCCTTTTCGGCGTGCGTAGCCTCTGCAGCCGGACGGCAGAACGGATTTTTGAAAAACAGGCTGGAAAAGAGAAAAAGAATTTCTTATACTTTGATGGTAAGACAGGAAAACATGAAGGAGAAAGCAGTGCGGACGATAGCGATATGTGAGGATGACAGGAAGGAGCGGCAGGAGCTTCTTATGTTCGTGCGGGAGGCGCAGAAGCAGCTCAGCTTTGAAATGGATGTAGAGACCTTCCGAAACGGAGAGGAGCTGCTTGCATCCATGGTTTTTTCCGGCGTTCCGGGATTCCGGTGAAAATGCTTGAGCTGAAATGGGGATCCAAAAGCCTGTGCGTTCCCATGCACCGGATTACAAGAATCCAGAGCAGCAATAAGGGAGTGGACGTTTATCTGCAGGGGGCTGGCAGGCCGCAATGGGCGGATGTTTCTTTCTCAAAGGTTGAAGAAATGCTGGATGAAGAATACTTCCTGCGGATTTCGAGAGGGCTTCTGGTACAGATGAATTATATTCTCTGTATGGAACAGAATGTATGCCGGTTTCGGGATGGCACCAGCTCTCTCATCAGCCGTCGGGAAAAGAAGGATATCAGAAGAAAATATAATGATTTTCTGTTTCGTGGAATGATGGAAGAGGAGGAAAATGAATGAGCGCGCTGGAGTATGCATTGCAGTTTTATGGCTTCCTGATACAGACGGTCCCGGTCGCTCTGCTGTGGTACGTCCCCTTTCCTTCCGAAAGCCTGCGTATTTCCGGAAAGAGATCCTTCGCGCTACTGATGGGGACGCTCATCGCTTTTGCTCTGGGATTCACAGCGCTCTGCGGCTTCCTGAAGGCGGAAGGAAGGGGGCTGGAAGAGTTTATGCGGTCTGCTGCCAATTTTTATATGGGGATTGCGCTGCTTACAGAGGCAGGTCTGTTTTTTAAAAATGTGAAAACGGGGCCGGAACAGAAGATGCTTCCGGTCATTCTGCTGGTGCATTACGCGGCGATCCTGTTTACGATCTGCAGCATCCTGACGGGGCTCATGCATCCGGGCGCGGATCCGGCAGACGGATCCCAGATCATCTACGGATGGAGGAGCTGCCTGATCTACTCCCTGCTTTCTCTGCTTACGGTTCCGCCTCTTTTCTTTTTCCTGAAGGGAAGCGTCCGTTTCGCCTGCCGGATGATGGAACGGAAAACGGCGAAACGCGGTTGTATCTACTTTACCGGAGCGCTGCTTCTGTTCTGCGCTGCCATTTACGGGCTGAGCTTTACGGAGTATCGGAACAATTTCTATGGACTGGGGCTTTCCATAGTCCTTTTCGCTTTTCTGGCGACAGATTGTATTCTTTATATCATGTTTTTCCATGAAATGCGCATGGAGGTCAAAACGAGGGAACTGGAGAAGGAGCTCAGGCTTCTGAACAGCCGATACCGGCAGATCAATTCCAGTATAGAGGAAGCCCGGCGGGCAAGGCATGACATCAGACATCATCTGAACCTGATCAGCGTTCTGAACCGGGAAGGCGACAGGAAAGGGCTGGAGGATTATCTCGCACGGTATGAAGCTGTATTTCAACGGCAGGAGGAACGGTATTTCTGCGGATATCCGGCTTTGGACAGCATTCTGAAATATTATGTGCAGAAGGCGGAGGAGTCGGGCATCCATGTGAAAACGAATATTGCTTCCATGAAGGAAGACCCAGGCGTCGATGTGGTGGACCTGACCGTCCTTGTGGGAAATCTGCTGGAAAACGCGGTAATGGGCTGCCTGTCACTTGACCAGAAAGAGGAGAGGCGCCTTGAAATCAGTGTCAGGAAGGCGGATGCAACCCTGCTGTTGCTGGTGAAAAACAGCTGTGGAAAGCAGGAACGGGAAAGTGAGAGCTTTGAAAATTATAAGGCCTTTCCTTCAACGAAACATGCGCAGGGGGATGGATACGGGCTTCGCAGCATCCACACCATTGCTGAAAAATATGGGGGAAGTGCGGAATTCAGGGCATGGGATGGAACCTTTACGGCAAGGGTGGTGCTGAATCTTTGATAACCATTCGTGCAGCAGGCGGTCCATTCGTGCAAAAACGGCCCACATCCTTTCCATATATGCTATACTGCATTTGTCCGAAAAAAGAGCGCTCTGCAGAATGAACGGACAGGAATGCTTCGGCAGGAAGGAAAGGATGAAAAACGGATGAAACAGGACAGAGAGAAAATGAGCCGGACCGGATACAGCTTTATCAGCAATGCCGCCTGGCACTGGCGGGAGCAGTTTACGAGGGAGCCGAAGGCGGCCACCTCCGTGCTGCTCCTTTCATTTGTGGCAATCTGCCTGCCTCTGCTGAACGCGCGGCTGCCCAAGCTGGTGCTGCAGGGGCTGGAGGAACGCTGGGAGCTGATGCGGTTTGCGGCTGTGCTTTTGCTGCTTGTGGCAGTGCTGGCTGTCGCCAACATGCTGCAGGCGGCCTTTTGCTCTATGGGCTGATTCTGCTTCGGCAGAGCCCTCTCGTTCCTCTTCTGGTACTGGTTCCGGCGCTGCTTGTATTCCTGTTGAAAAGAAAGGCGATGCGAAAGGATCATGAGCTGCGTCCTGCGGCGGATGAGGCGGCCCGGAAAATGCGCTATGTGGAGGAGCGGGGCTGGGATCTGAAAGCGGGGAAGGATATCCGTATGTACGGGCTGGGCGGATGGCTGCTCAGCATTCTGAAACGGGAGCGGGAAACGGGAGAAACAAACGTGCGCCGGTGGGAGAACGGTTATCTGGCGGCAAACCTCTGTGACGCCCTTCTGTGCTTTGTCCGGGATGCAGGCGCCTATCTGTATTTTATTCTGCAGATCGTGCAGGGAAGTCTGCCCGTGTCGGATTTCGTGTGGTACATTTCTGTGGTGTCAAGCTGTCAGCAGGCCTGCAGCGCCTTTCTGGAAAACGTAGAGCTGCTGGGGAGGCTGAGTTTCGATTATTCCAGGCTGCGGCTGTTTCTGGAATCGGGCGAAGGGGATATTTTTCAGGGAACCGGAGCGGAAGAATGTGAAAAGATCCCGCCAGAAGAAAGTGGGAAAACCGGAGCGGGAGCGGAAAGAGGCGGACGAAAGGCAGTGCCCGATTCTGCAGCTTTCTCCCGCACAAAGGAAGCGGTGGGCATCGAACTTGAGCACGTGAGCTTCACCTATCCGGGAAGCCGGGTTCCCACGCTGAAGGATCTGAACCTGACCATCCGCCCGGGGGAGAAAATCGCGCTGGTTGGCCTGAACGGGGCGGGAAAATCCACCCTGGTGAAGCTCTTATGCGGCCTGTACCGGCCCACCTCCGGCACGATCCGGGTGGGAGGAAGGCCCATATCCTCCTTTGGAAAGGAGGAATACTTCTCCATGATCGCAGCGGTTTTTCAGGATGTGAAGCTTCTTCCGCTCACCATCGCCCAGAATGTGGCTTCGGATAACGGGGAGGATATCGACAGGCAGCGGGTCAGACAGTGCCTGTCCCTTGCGGGACTGTGGGAAATGGTGGACGGCCTGCCCCAGAAGGAGGACACGCCTCTGGGGCGCGGCGTGCTGGACGACGGCATCGATCTGTCCGGCGGGGAGAGACAGAAGGTCTGGATGGCCAGGGCTTTTTACAAGGAAGCGCCCATTCTGATTCTGGATGAGCCTACAGCCGCCCTGGACCCGCTGGCGGAGCAGGAAATCTATGAAAAATATGTGCAGATGTCGGAAGGAAGAACCTCTCTGTTCATTTCCCACCGGCTGGCGAGCACCCGCTTCTGCGACCGGATTGTGCTTCTGGAAAACGGCAGGATCACGGAGCAGGGAAGCCATGAGGAACTGATGGAAAAGAACGGCGCATATGCCGGACTGTTCGAGGTACAGGGAAAGTATTACCGGAAGGAAGAGAGCGGGAAGACAGAGGCCGGTGGAAATACGGCAGAATGGAATCAGGCCATGAAAATGGGAGGTGTACAGGCATGAAACAGGTTTCTACGAATCGGAAGCCTTCGAGTCTGAAGGATGATATCCGGGTCTATCTGCGCCTGCTTAGGCTGCTGAATCAGTACAACCGGGGATGGATGGTGATTCTGCTGGGGGCGTTCATGGACGGCGCGCTGCCCTTTGTGGCGATCTGGCTGTCCGCTATGCTTCTGGATGCTCTTTATGCGGGGCGTCCTGCTGCGGAAATGATGGCCTGGGCGCTTGCGGGAGCGGCCTGAGCCTTGTGATGGCGTCCCTGCGGCATTTTGCCACCAGGCAGAAGAACATCATGTGGTGGGGGATGCAGCACAGGCTGGCGGAGCCCCTGATGAGAAAGACCATGGAAATGGATTACGGCCTGACGGAAAGCGCGAGAGTGCGCGCCCTGCGGGCGAGGCAGGATGAATACCGGAAAAAGGAGCAGGATGTGTTCGAACGTTTTCTGCAGCAGCTGGAGCTGTTTCTCACCGCCTGCGTGCGGCTGGTCTTTTCTCTTGTGACGGTATGGCCCTTTTTCGCGGGACAGCTTTGGGGTGGAAAAAATGGACAGACGGACGGCAGAGGGACCGGACTGTTCACGCTTCTGGCGGCGGCAGCCCTGATCGGCAGTCTGCTTTTAAACCACTGGTCGGTCAGACAGCAGGGGAAGAAAAGACGGGCGATTCATAATGAGCATGAGGACGAAAACCGGCTGAACGACTATATGATGGACGAGGTGGTTCTGTCCACGGAAGCCGGAAAGGATATCCGAATCTTTCATCAGCAGAAAATGATGGAAAGCTACGGAAACCAGATGAACCGCAACTGGCGGTGCATGACGCTGCAGTACGCGGCCAATGACGTCCGGCATTTCGGCCTGCAGGGGATGCTGTCCTCCTGCGTCGGCGGCATCGTCTATCTGTATGTGGCCTTCTGCGCCTGGGCAGGCAGCATCAGCATCGGAAATGTGGTGCGTTACGCGGGTGCGGTACAGCAGTG
>DWUW01000276.1 GCA_019120525.1 Candidatus Eisenbergiella stercorigallinarum
TTTAAAAGAAAGGGCTGGTATTATCTGTTCAGCGCGGATACCGGGACAGGAGAGGAGCATGGACAGACCATACAGCGGTCGCGGGATGTCTGGGGGCCATATGAAATGTATCAGGCTGCTTTTATGAGAAAAGAAAATGAAAACGAGGCCTGGTCGATCCTGACCAGCAGGCACCGGAAAGATATTCTTCTGCAAAAAGCAGGCCATTGTGATCTGGTGGAAACTCCGGAGGGAGACTGGTATGCCGTCCATCTGTGCGGCAGGGCGTCTGACGGGTATAATCCGCCGGATGCCCCCCGTTTTCCCGGTTCACGCAGATATATGCTGGGCAGAGAAACAGCTATCCAGAAGATGCGCTGGACGGAAGATGAGTGGCTGGAACTGGATGGCGGTGGAACAGCGCCCCATACACTGGTTTCCATAGGAAAAGAAGACGGCGAAGCAGTTTTTGAGGAATTAAGGTCCGTAATGGATGATTTCGACAGAGACAGCCTTGATCTGGATTATCAGTCGCTGCGCATTCCTATGGACGGGCATTATATCAATCTGCGGGAGAGACCAGGGTGGCTCCGAATGTATGGAAGGAGTGGTCTGGCTTCACGGTTTTCGCAGTCCCTGATCGCCAAAAGAGTCACCGAATATGATTTTATGTGCGGTACCTGTGTGGATTTTGCACCGGAAAATTTTAAACAGCTGGCGGGATTGATCATGCTGTATGATACAGATAATTATCTGTACCTGCATATCTCCCGGGATGAGGATGTGGGGAAATGTATTACTCTGCTGAAGGCAGAAAATAAAAGATATGAATATCTGACAGATTATATTCCCGTTCCGGAGAACAGGAATATACGAATGAAAATGATCCTAAAGGGAATCCGGCTGGAAGTCTACTATCAGGTCGAAGGGGAAAAAGAGAAGCAGATTGCCCGGATACCGGATGTAAGCTTTCTTTCGGATGAGGCCTGTGATGAGGGATGGTTTACCGGGCTGATGTGCGGAATCTGCTGTCAGGACTTGACAGGAGCCGGAAAATATGCGGACTTTGACTGGTTTAAGACGGCAGAAGGCGAATCGGCCGTGGAAGTGAAATCAAAGCAATAATACTGGAACATACTGAAAAAGTGTTCTCAGGAGCAGTTGGGAGGCAAAAAATGCAAAAGGAATATCAAAAATTGGCAGAAGATTTGAGAAGAAAATGGAGCAGGTCGTGCCCCGTTCCAGAGAAAAAATCCCGGCAACGGCAATAGACGGCGTACATGATGACCGTTCAGATACCTCCAGAGAATGGAATCCGGATGATGGACTGAACTGGTGGACCAACGGATTCTGGGGCGGTATGCTCTGGATGATGTATCATGCTACGGGAAAAGAGGAATATGCACAGGCGGCACGGATTTCAGAAGAAAAGATGGATCAGTGCTTTGAGCAGTATTACGGACTCCATCATGACGTGGGATTTATGTGGATTCCCACAGCCGTAGCTGATTACAGGCTGACCGGGAATGAGGACAGCAGAAGAAGAGGAATGCACGCCGCCAACCTGCTGGCAGGACGGTTTAATCCTGTGGGGAAATTTATACGGGCCTGGAATGACGGCGCGAATGATACAGACACCAGAGGGTGGGCAATCATTGACTGTATGCTGAACCTCAATCTCTTATACTGGGCGTATAAAGAAAGCAGGGATCCCAGATTCCGGCAGATCGCCATGGCTCATGCGGATACGGCAATGGAGCATTTTGTGCGTGGAGATGGATCTGTAAAGCATATTGTGGAATTTAATCCGGAAACCGGTGAGGAAGTCTGTGATTACGGCGGACAGGGTTATGCTCCCGGTTCCTCCTGGACCCGCGGACAGTCCTGGGGGCTGTATGGTTTTATTTTAAGCTATCTTCATACAGGCAGGGAGGCTTACCTGGATACGGCGAAAAAAATTGCGCATTATTTTATGGCGAATATTCCCGAAGACGGGTTGATTCCAGTAGATTTCAGACAGCCTGCGGAGCCGGTGCTGTATGATGACACGGCGGCGGCAATCGCAGCCTGCGGCCTGATTGAGATTGCAGGCGCCGTGCCTGAACTGGAGAAGGAGCTGTACCTGTCAGCCGCCGTTAAACTGCTGAAGTCTTTGGATGAGAAACACTGCGACTGGAACGGTAATACGGATTGTTTCCTGACATGCTGCAGCAGCGCCTATCATGCGGCAAAGCATAACCATAGCCTGGTATACGCGGACAGCTATTTTCTGGAGGCGATTTTAAAGCTTCGGGGAACGGATTTCCTGCTGTGGTAAGAATTATCTGCCCGCGCGATCCGGATGTTTTTAGGGGGCTCCTGAAAAGGGTCCCTTTTTTGATGGAAGACCCTGGCAGGCGGCCGATATCCTTTTAAAATCCGGTTTTTGTGTAAATCCCGGGAAAAGTCACTCATTTTTTTGCGTTTTTCTTGAAAAAGTCGCTCATTTTTTGTATACTGAAAAATCAGAGAGGAGTGACCCCCATGGCTGAGACGTACCTGAAGCGAAAAATAGATACGTACCTGCGTTCCTGGAAGGAAGATCCGGGCCGGAAGCCGCTGATCGTCAAAGGCCCGCGGCAGATCGGAAAAACGGAATCCATCCTGCATTTCGCCGCAGAGGCTTATCCGAATGTCATTTATATCAATTTTGTCGAGGAACCCAAATACAGGCTCATTACGGAAAATGGGTATAAAACAGATGATATCATACGAAACATCTCCCGGATGGATCCCTCCCGGCATTTTGAGCCTGGCAGGACACTGCTCATTTTTGATGAGCTTCAGGAGTATCCGGAAATCGCTACAGCCCTGAAATTTTTTAAGATTGACGGCCGCTTTGACGTGATCTGCAGCGGTTCCCTGCTGGGTATTTCCTATCAGCGGATCGAAAGCAACAGCGTGGGATACAAGACGGATTACGATATGAGTTCCATGGATTTTGAAGAATTTCTATGGGCAAAGGGATATGACGGCAGAGCGGTGGAAGAACTGCGCGGACACATGGAAGCCGCCGCACCCTTTCCGGAAGTGCTGATGAAGGTGTACAGCGAGCTGTTCCTGGATTACTGTATCCTTGGCGGCATGCCGGCAGTCGTGAGGGAATACATCCAAAACGGGACCTTTGAAGGAACGCTGGATATTCAGCGTCAGCTGCTGGCAGATTACAGAGAGGATATCCGCAAATATGCGGAAGGGATGGATCAGGCCCGGATCCTCAATGTCTTTGAGCAGATCCCGGTCCAGCTGGCAAAGGACAATAAGAAATTTCAGATCTCCAAGGTGGCAAAGGGAGCCCGTTTCAAGGATTACCGCGGCTGCATGGAATGGCTGCGGGACGCCGGAATCGTCAACATCTGCTATTGCCTGAACTATCCGGAGCTTCCGCTTCGGGGAAATTATGATGATACAAAATACAAGCTCTATTTCTTTGACACCGGATTGTTTGTGGCCATGCTGGACGAAGAGGCGCAGGACGATCTGCGTGCCAATAAAAATCTGGGCGTATACAAGGGCGCGCTGTATGAGAATATCGTAGGTGAGGCTCTGAAAAAGTGCGGATATGATCTTTACTATTATAAAAGGGATGATTCCACGCTGGAAGAAGATTTTTTTATCAGAACCAGCCAGTCCCTGATCCCCATAGAAGTAAAGGCAAAGCGGGGAACCGCAAAATCACTCCGCACCCTGATCCGGAGCGACCGATATCCGGACATTACGTGCGGGATCAAATTTACCGGAGGGAACATCGGATACAGCGACGGCATCTATACGTTCCCCTATTTCTGCGCGTTTCTTCTGAAGGACTGTCTGAAACGGGCGGTCACGAACGGAAATTCTCCTGTGTGCGGCGACAACAATGCTACGGAAAAGTAAAGGTGTATGGAATGAGAAAACTTGCATTAAGCGATGAAATACTGTTATCCATTGAAAAGCCGGCCCGCTACATCGGCGGCGAGGTCAATTCGGTGATGAAGGATCCCGAAAAGGTGACAACCCGTTTTGCCATGTGTTTTCCGGATGTATATGAGATCGGCATGTCCCATCTCGGAATCCAGATTCTCTACGATATGTTCAACCGCTGGGACGATGTGTGGTGCGAGAGGGTCTATTCCCCCTGGGTGGATCTGGACAAAATCATGCGGGAGCGGCACATCCCGCTGTTCGCCCTGGAAAGCCAGGACCCGGTAAGGGATTTTGATTTTCTGGGAATCACCATTCAATATGAAATGTGCTATACCAACATCCTGCAGGTGCTCGACCTGTCCGGCATCCCGCTTTCTGCTGCGGAGCGGACCAAAGAGGATCCCATCGTGATCGGCGGCGGTCCCTGCACCTACAATCCGGAGCCCATCGCGGACTTTTTCGACCTTTTTTACATCGGAGAGGGCGAAACCATCTACAGGCAGCTTCTGGATCTGTATCAGGAATATCAGAAAGAAGGCTGGACCCGCCGGGAATTTCTGATCCGCGCGGCAAAGATCCCCGGGATCTACGCGCCGTCTTTATATGAGGTTTCCTACCACGAGGACGGCACCATCGCATCCTTCGCCCCGTCTGTGGAGGGTGTTCCGGAAAAGATCGTCAAGCAGATCCAGATGGATCTGACGGATACCTATTATCCGAAAAAGCCGGTGGTTCCCTTCATGAAGATCACCCAGGACCGGGTGACGCTGGAGATCCAGAGGGGCTGCATCCGCGGCTGCCGTTTCTGCCAGGC
>DWUW01000277.1 GCA_019120525.1 Candidatus Eisenbergiella stercorigallinarum
CTGTGCGCCACGCCGATCGGGAATCTGCAGGATATGACGCCGAGGGCGGCGGAAGCTTTGCGGAATGTGGATCTGATCGCGGCGGAGGATACCAGAAACAGTATCCGGCTTTTGAATCATTTTGACATACATACGCCGATGACCAGCTATCATGAATATAACCGGGTGGAAAAAGGAGAGGAGCTCATCCGCCTTCTGCAGGAGGGAAAGGATATCGCCCTGGTCACGGACGCGGGAACGCCCGCCATTTCTGATCCCGGCGAGGTGCTGGTCAGAATGTGCCAGGAGGCCGGGATCCCTGTAACCTCGCTTCCTGGACCTGCCGCCTGCATTACGGCGCTGACCCTGTCCGGGCTTCCTACCCGGAGATTCTGTTTTGAAGGCTTTCTTCCCTTTGATAATAAAAAAGAGCTCCGGGCCGTGCTGGAGGAGCTGAAGGAGGAGACCCGTACGATCATCCTTTATGAGGCGCCCCATCACCTGATCCGGACGCTTGACTGCCTGCATGAGACGCTGGGAGATCGGCGGATCACCCTGTGCCGGGAGCTGACGAAGAAATTTGAGACCGTATTCCCCACTACCCTGAGAGAAGCGCTTCATTATTATGAAACGAACCAGCCAAGGGGAGAATACGTGCTTGTCCTGGAAGGGAAAAGCCGCCGTGAGAAGGAAAAAGAGCAGCAGGCGGCCTGTCTGGAAATGAGCCTGGAAGAGCATATGAGCCTGTATGAAGAGCAGGGGATCGACCGGAAGGAAGCCATGAAACGGGTGGCGAAGGACCGGGGGATCAGCCGCAGAGAGGTCTATCAGTATTTTCTGGAAAGAAGAGGTTGACAAATCAGAGCATAGAGAATATACTTTGAATGTCAAACTTTCTTATAAAAACAATAAAGGAGAAAGAAAAATGTTGGAGAAAGTTATTGAAATCATCAAGGAGCAGCTGAACCTGGAAGGCGTGGAGATCACTGAGGAATCCTCCTTCAAGGACGATCTGAATGCGGATTCTCTGGATCTGTTTGAGCTGGTTATGGCTGTGGAAGAGGAGTATGGCGTTGAGATCCCGGCGGAAGAGCTGGAGAACCTGACCACGGTTGGTTCCGTTGTGGATTATCTGAAGGAACATGGTATCGAGGGATAATGAAAACTGCATTAACGGAACTGATCGGAATCAAATATCCTGTGATCCAGGGCGGAATGGCCTGGGTAGCGGAGTATCATCTGGCGGCCGCCGTATCTGAAGCGGGCGGCCTCGGGATCATCGGAGCGGCGAGCGCTCCCCCGGAGATCGTGAGGGAGCAGGTGCGCAAGGCCAGGGAGCTTACGGATAAGCCCATCGGCGTGAACGTGATGCTGCTCAATCCAAACGCGGAGGAGGTCGCCAGGATCGTGGTGGAGGAAGGTGTCCAGGTGGTTACCACAGGCGCCGGAAGCCCTGCGAAATTCATGGATATGTGGAAGAAAGCCGGCGTGAAGGTCATCCCCGTCGTGGCGAGCGTCGCGATGGCGAAGATGATGGAGCGCGCGGGAGCGGACGCCGTAGTGGCGGAAGGCATGGAAAGCGGTGGACACATCGGCTCCGCGACGACCATGACGCTGGTTCCCCAGGTGGCGGACGCTGTGGGCATCCCGGTGATCGCGGCCGGAGGGATCGCGGACGGCAGAGGCTTTGCGGCTTCCTTTATGCTGGGCGCGCAGGGTGTCCAGATGGGTACCCGGTTCGTGGTGGCGAAGGAGTCCATCGTCCATGAAAATTATAAGCAGAAGGTGATCAAAGCCCGCGATATCGATTCCGAAGTGACGGGAATGAGTACGGGACATCCGGTACGTCAGATCCGCAACAAGATGACCAGGGAGTATCTGAAGCTGGAGAAGGAGGGCGCGCCCTTTGAACAGCTGGAATATCTCACCCTTGGTTCGCTGAGGAAGGCCGTGATGGACGGAGACGTGGTGAACGGAACCGTAATGGCCGGACAGTGCGCGGGACTGGTGACGAAGGAGCAGACCTGTAAGGAGATCATCGAAGAGGTGGTCCGGGACGGCTGCGCCCTTCTGAAGACGGATTTTGCCTGATAAAACTGCCGCGTAACGCGGCTGCGCCCGGCGTCTTTGCGCATCGCGCAATCAGGCGGGGGAAGAAATTTCCCCTGTCCGATCGCCCCGGCGCATTTTTTTCAAAGATATAATTTGAATATCAAAATAAAATGCTTGCCGCGCTTCGGCAGGGAGGAAAGAATGGGAAAGACAGCGTTTATTTTTCCGGGACAGGGATCCCAGTATGTTGGAATGGGAAAGGATTTTTATGAGGCCTTCCCGGTATGCCGCGAGGTGTTTGAGACGGCGGAAAAGAGCACGGGACTGAATCTGAAGGAGCTGTGCTTCGAGGAGAATGACCGGCTGAACATCACGGAGTACACCCAGATCGCCATGCTCACCGTGGAGGTGGCGCTGATGAAGGCGGTGGAAGAAAAGGGCGTGAAGCCGGATATGGCGGCGGGGCTGAGCCTGGGCGAATACGCGGCGCTGGCTGCGGCAGGCGTGATGAAGGAGGAGGACCTTTTCTCCTGCGTGCGCAAAAGAGGCATCTACATGCAGGAGGCAGTTCCTGTGGGCGGAGCGATGACGGCGGTCCTTGGGCTTGATACCGGGCTGGTGGAAAAGATCTGTGAGGAAACGCCGGGCGAGGTATCCGTGGCGAATTATAACTGCCCCGGACAGCTGGTCATTACAGGAGAGAAGGACGCCGTGGACCGGGCGGCGGAAAAGCTGAAGGAAGCGGGCGCGAAGCGCTGCGTGCCGCTGAAGGTGAGCGGACCTTTCCATTCTCCCCTTCTGAAGGGGGCGGGCGAGCGTCTGGACCAGGCGCTGGAGGAGATCTCCATTCAGGGAATCGGACTTCCCTATCTGTCCAACGTGACGGCGGATTATGTGGAGGATCCCGCCGCGGTCAGGGGCCTTCTGGTGCGGCAGGTGTCCTCTCCCGTGCGCTGGCAGCAGTGTGTGGAGCGCATGATCGCGGACGGCGCGGATACCTTTATCGAGATCGGGCCCGGAAAGTCGCTCAGCGGCTTTATGCGCAGGATCAATAAGAATGTGACCGTGAAAAATGTGGAGCACGTGGAGGATCTGGAGAAGCTGTAAGGGATGGATCGGCGCTTCGCGCCGGGAAACGGAGGATGGCGATGGAGGTAAAAATGCTGGAAGGAAAGGTGGCTCTGGTGACCGGAGCGGGACGCGGGATCGGAAAGCAGATCGCGCTCACGCTTGCCGGAAGAGGAGCGGATATTGCCGTCAATTATAACGGAAGCAGAGAACGCGCGGAGGAGACGGCGGAGCAGATCCGCGCGCTGGGACGAAGGGCGGAGATCTATCAGTGTTCGGTGGGGGATTATGAGGCCTGCGCGGAAATGGTGAAGCAGGTGCTTGCGGATTTCGGCCGTGTGGACATCCTGGTCAACAACGCGGGAATTACCAGAGACAACCTGGTGGCCGGAATGAAGGAAGCGGATTTTGACCAGGTGATCGACACCAATCTGAAGGGGACCTTTAACACCATCCGGCATCTGTACCGGAATTTCCTGAAGCTGCGGGGCGGAAGGATCATCAATCTGTCCTCCGTTTCCGGCATTCTGGGAAACGCGGGGCAGGCGAACTACGCGGCGAGCAAGGCGGGCGTGATCGGCCTGACCAAGAGCGTGGCGAGGGAGCTTGCGGCAAGAAACGTGACGGTGAACGCGGTGGCCCCGGGATATATTTCCACGGATATGACCGCGGCCATGCCGGAGGAAGCGAGAAAAGAGGTGCTTTCCCGGATCCCGCTGAAGCGGGAAGGACGGCCGGAGGACGTGGCGGAGCTGGTGGCTTTTCTGGCTTCGGACGCAGCGTCCTATATTACGGGACAGGTGATCTCCGTGGACGGCGGTATGGCGATCTGAGCGGCGCGAAAGGACGGATGCGGCACGCCCTGAGGAGTGCCGCAGGGTGAACGGTGCGGCACGCCGGGACGGCGCGGCGGGGTGAAAGCGGCTTTGGAAATGGCGCGGAGGAGTCCGCGGCAGGTTTGGAGGAAGAGATGAGCAGAAGAGTGGTTGTGACAGGCATGGGAGCGATTACGCCCCTTGGCCTGAATGTGGAAGAGTTCTGGAACGGTGTGAAGGAGGGGCGGACCGGCTTCGGGCCGATCACCAAATTTGACGCGGAGGGCTATAAGGCGAGCCTGGCCGCGGAGGTAAAGGGCTTTGACCCCAAGGCCTTTATGGATTTCAAGGCAGCGAAACGGATGGAGGCCTTCTGTCAGTACGCGGTGGCGGCCGCGAAGGAGGCGCTTGCGGATTCCGGACTGGATATGGAAAAAGAGGATCCCTGGCGCGTGGGCGTTGCGGTAGGTTCCGGTATCGGTTCCCTGCAGGCCATGGAGAGAGAGCACAGCAAGCTGCTGGAGAAGGGGCCGAACCGGATCAATCCGCTTATGGTTCCGTTAATGATCAGCAATATGGCGTCCGGAAACGTATCCATCCAGTTCGGCCTGAAGGGAAAGAGCATCAACGTAGTGACCGCGTGCACCACGGGCACCAACTGCATCGGCGAGGCCATGCGCACCATCCAGTACGGGGACGCGGATGTGATGGTGGCGGGCGGTTCGGAAAGCAGCATCACGCCGGTGGGCGTGGCAGGCTTCTGCGCCCTGACCGCTCTGAGCAGCAGCACGGATCCGGAGCGCTGCTCCATTCCTTTTGATAAGGAAAGAAGCGGCTTTGTCATGGGAGAAGGCGCGGGCGTGGTAATCCTGGAGGAGCTGGAGCACGCGAAGGCGCGCGGCGCGAAGATCTACGCGGAGCTGGTGGGCTATGGCTGTTCTTCCGACGCCTATCACATCACCTCTCCGGCGGAGGACGGAGCCGGCGCGGCGAAGGCAATGGAGAACGCCATGAAGGATGCTGGCGTCGCGCCGGAGGAAGTGACCTATATCAACGCGCACGGGACCGGAACGAAGCTGAACGATCTGTTTGAAACCAGGGCCATCAAGCTGGCCTTTGGGGAGCACGCGAAAAACGTGCATATCAATTCCACCAAATCCATGATCGGCCATCTGCTTGGCGCGGCGGGCGCGGTGGAGTTCATCACCTGCGTGAAGGAATTGCAGGAAAATTATCTTCATGCTACAGTAGGATACAGAATACCGGATGAGGAATGCGATCTGGATTACTGTAAGGAGCCGGTGCAGGAGGAGGTGCCCTACGCGCTGTCCAATTCCCTCGGCTTCGGCGGCCACAATGCGAGCCTTCTGGTAAAAAAATATACGGAATAGGGGCGCGAAGAAGACGCTGACTGCCGGACGGCTTCTGCGTGCAGCGCTTCAGAACGGAGGAATTGATATGGCCCTGAATATCAAACAGATTATGGAAATCATCCCGCACAGACAGCCCATGCTTCTGATCGATACCGTTGAGGAGCTGGAGCCGGGCGTGCGCGCTGTGGGGAAAAAATGCGTGACCATGAACGAGCCTTTTTTTGCGGGACATTTTCCCCAGGAGCCGGTGATGCCGGGGGTGCTGATCCTGGAAGCGCTGGCTCAGACGGGAGCGGTGGCGATCTTAAGCCTTCCGGAAAATAAGGGAAAGCTGGTTCTGTTCGGCGGCATCGATCAGGCGCGTTTTAAGGGAAAGGTGGTTCCCGGGGACGTGCTCACGCTGGAGACGGAGATCATCAAACGAAAAGGCCCCATCGGCGTGGGAAGCGCGAAGGCGACCGTAAACGGAAAGCTGGTCGCGAAAGCGGAGCTCACCTTTGCGATAACGGATCCGCAGTAAGAGAGAAGAAGGTATAAAACGATGGCACTAAAACCACTTCAGATCGGGCGTCTGACGGCCCCGATCCCTGTGATCCAGGGAGGAATGGGGGTTGGCGTGAGCCTTTCCGGCCTTGCGGGAGCCGTGGCGGCAGAAGGCGGGATCGGGATCATCTCCACGGCCCAGATCGGCTATCGGGAGCCGGGCTATGACAGAAGTCCGCATGAAACGAATCTGCGGCAGATCTCCGCGGAGATCGAACGGGCAAGAAGGCTGGCTCCGGGCGGCATTATCGGCGTGAATATCATGGTGGCCACAAGGGGTTATGAAGAATATGTGCGGGAGGCCGTTCTGGCGGGCACGGACCTGATCATCTCCGGCGCGGGCCTTCCCGTCACCCTTCCCCAGGCGGTGCGGGAAGCGGAGGAGGAAATCGGAGCGCAGGGCCGCACGCTTCTGGCTCCGATCTGCTCCAGCCGGAAATCCGCAGAGGTGATCTTTCATTACTGGAAGAAAAAATATGACAGGATCCCGGATCTGGTGGTGATCGAAGGCCCTCTGGCCGGCGGCCATCTGGGCTTTGACAGAAAGCAGCTGGAGGACATCGGCGGCCTGCATTATGAGGCGGAGGCGGCCCGTATCCTGGATTTCGTCCGCGGAAAAGAGAAAGAGGCCGGAAGGCCGGTTCCTGTGGTCATGGCCGGCGGAATCTATGACAGACAGGATGCCGGTCCCTGGCTGAAGCTGGGGATGGACGGCGTGCAGATGGCCACCAGGTTTGTGACCACCTGGGAGTGCGACGCCGCGCAGGCCTATAAGGACGCCTATCTGAAAGCGGAAAAGGAAGACATCGTTCTGGTAAAAAGCCCGGTGGGCATGCCCGGACGGGCGATCCGCAACGCTTTTCTGGAGCGGGCGCAGAAGGGCAGGATCCCTCACGGCCCCTGCCACGGCTGCATCAAAACCTGCAGCCCGGCGGATACGCCCTACTGCATTACGGAGGCTCTCGTGAACGCCGTGAAGGGAGATGTGGACAATGGCCTGATCTTCTGCGGAAGCAACGCGTGGCGGGCACAGAGAATGGAGCATGTGAAGGACATTATGGCGGAATTTGCCTGAAAAGGAATAAAATGTCGCCTTTGGCGGCAAGAGGAGTGGAAATGACGAGCAGAATAACGGGAACGGGGAGCTGTCTGGCGGATGTGTGCGTGACCAACGACTGGCTTTCCGGGATTATGGATACATCGGACGAATGGATCCGGACCCGGACGGGGATCCGGGAAAGACATCTGGCAAAGGAAATGACGACGACGGATATGGCGTATGAGGCTGCGATGCAGGCGCTTTCGCAGGCCGGCGTCGCGGCTGAGGATCTGGATCTGATCGTGGTGGGGACCGTTACGGCGGACCATGTGACCCCTTCCGCCGCCTGCGAGCTGCAGGCGAGGCTGGGCGCGGACCACGCGATGGCCTTTGACATCAACGGGGCCTGCTCCGGTTTTCTGTTTGCCATTGAGACGGCGGACGCCTTCCTTCAGACGGGGCGGTTCCAAAATGCCCTGGTGCTGGGCGCGGAAAGCCTTTCCCGGATCATGGACTGGAGCGACAGGAGCACCTGCGTGCTGTTCGGGGACGGCGCGGGAGCGGCGGTGCTTGAACCTTCGGAAACGGGGATCCTGGGATATGACCAGGGCTGCGACGGAAAGAAGGGAAGCGCGCTTCTGTGCGTGAACCGCAAAAACCACAATCCGCTGACCGAAGAGGAGCAGATCGTGGATTATGTGCACATGGACGGGCAGGAGGTCTACCGCTTCGCGGTGACGACGGTTCCGGCCTCCATCCAGAGGGCGCTGGACGACGCGGGCCTGAAGGCGGAGGAGATCAAATATTTCGTGCTCCATCAGGCAAATGTCCGGATCATCCAGTCGGTGGCAAAACGGCTGCATGTGCCGGAGGAAAAATTCCCCATCGGGCTGGATCACTGCGGCAACATGTCCGCGGCCAGCGTCCCGGTCCTGCTGGACGAAATCAGCAGAAAGGGCATGCTTGAAAAGGGAGACAGGATCGTGCTGTCCGGCTTCGGCGGCGGGCTGTCCTGGGGGTCCGTGGTGATGGAGTGGTAAAGGGAAAGCATCTGCCGGTATTGGCGGGATCCATACAGGCATCGGAAAAAACGGCTTTGGCAGGCCGTTTTTTTGTTGCCCTCCCATATTAATTAAAT
>DWUW01000278.1 GCA_019120525.1 Candidatus Eisenbergiella stercorigallinarum
GACGTGATCACCAACATTTCCACGGGAACCACGCCCAATGTCTGCATCACCTATCCGGACCATATCGCCACCTACCTGACGGGCGACAACGTGGTAGTCCCGCTGGACGAGCTTTTCTCCGATCCGGCGTACGGTCTGGGCGGAAGCGAGGTGCGCTTTGATTCCCCCGCGCAGTCCGAGATCATCCCCCAGTTCCTGGAGGAATGCAGGATCGGCGGCTATTATTACGCGGTTCCCTACATGCGTTCCACGGAGGCCTGCTACATCAATAAGGATTATGTGGAGGCCCTGGGCTATACCCTTCCGGAAACCCTGACCTGGGATTTCATCTGGGAGGTTTCCGAAGCCGCCGCGGCGAAAAACGCGGACGGCACCTTTGCCCTGAACGGACAGGAGGTGCTGCTTCCCTTCATCTACAAGTCCACGGACAACATGATGATCCAGATGCTGAAGCAGAAGGGAGCCGGATATTCCACGGCTTCCGGAGAGATCCAGATCTTCAACGATACCACCACGGAGCTTCTTTATACCATCGCGGAGCACACGGAGAGCGGAGCCTTTTCCACCTTCAAGATCTCCGGCTATCCCGCCAACTTCCTGAACGCGGGCCAGTGCGTGTTCGCCATCGACTCCACAGCCGGCGCCACCTGGATGGGAAGCGACGCGCCGCTGGTGGACATCGCGGAGGAAAATATCGTGGATTTTGAAACCGCAGTCATGCCCGTTCCGCAGTTTGATCCCGAAAATCCGCAGATGATCTCTCAGGGGCCTTCCATCTGTATTTTTAATAAGGAAGATCCCCAGGAGGTGCTGGCTTCCTGGCTGTTCACCCAGTTCCTTCTCACCAACGAGGTGCAGATCGCCTATTCTCAGACGGAGGGCTATGTCCCTGTCACCTCGGCGGCCCAGAACACACAGGAGTATCAGGATTATCTCTCCCGCGCCGGCGAGGACAACGACACCTATTACCGGGTAAAAATAGAAGCCTCCCGGCTTCTGCTGGATCATATGGACGATACCTTCATCACCCCTGTTTTCAACGGCTCCACCTCCCTGCGGGACACCGCCGGAGAACTCATTGAGGAGGTGACCAAGGGCGTCCGGCGGCATCAGACCGTGGACGACGCCTTTATCGAGGAGCTTTATGAAGAGCAGACCAGCCTGCACCATTTGAACGAAACCAGCGCCTCCGGCAGCGGCAAGACCGATCTCGGGCCGCTTCCCCCCACCGCCGTCACGCTCCTTTCCTGCCTTGCGGGAGCCTGGGTGCTGATCCTGCTCTATCTGTTTGTAAGCCGAATGAAAAAAACAGGCAAAAAGCGTTGATTTCCTGAATTTTTTCGCTATAATAAGGGTGTTCACGAAAATTTGCAATGTTTTTTCACGGAATCCCTTCGTGGGAAAACGATCTCATGCAGAGAGAAGGAGAAAAGTTATGAAAAAAGTGTTATCTCTGGTTCTGACTCTTGCCATGGTATCCGCTCTGGCAGGATGCGCAGGAAGCAGCACCGCAGAGACGACGGCGGAAAGCGCTGCCGTTGAAAGCACCGCAGCGGCTGAGGAAAGCACTGCGGCCGAAAGCACGGAAGCTGCGGAAACCGAAACGGAAGCCGCCTCTGAGACGGCTGCGGAAAGTGCCGGAACGGTGCTGAGCTATGACGAGTACATGGCCGCCGAGCTGGACACCGAGGTTACTGTGGAAGCCTATGTACAGGCGACCCAGTCCTGGTGGGAGGATTCCATCACCGTTTACGCGCAGGATGAGAACGGCGGATATTTCTTCTATAACCTGGCCTGCTCCGAAGAGGACGCCGCCAAGCTGGTTCCCGGAACCAAGATCCGCGTCACCGGCTACAAGGCTGAGTGGTCCGGAGAAGTGGAGATCATGGACGGTTCCTTTGAATTTGTGGAAGGCGCTGACACCTTCGTTGCGGAGCCTCTGGATGTGACCGCAATGCTCGGCACCGACGAGCTGATCGACCATCAGAATGAATTCGTATCCTTCACCGGAATGACCGTAGAAGCCGCCGGCCAGGATGCGGACGGAAACGACGTGCCTTTCCTGTACAACTGGGACGGCTCCGGCACGGACGGCGACGATCTGTACTTCAACGTTTCCTATAACGGAGAGACCTACACCTTCACCATCGAGTCCTATCTGTGCGACAATACCACGGATGTATATGCCGCTGTAAAGAATCTCCAGATCGGCGATGTGATCGACATGCAGGGCTTCCTGTACTGGTATGAGGGCGTAAATCCCCACATCACCTCTGTGACGGCTTCCGAAGCCGCTCCTGCGGAGAGCACCGCTGCCGCTGAGACGGAGGCCGCTGAAACCGAGGCTGCAACGGAAGCTGCTGAGACCGAAGCGGAAAGCACCGAGGCTGCGGAATAAGGTTCCGGCAGGATACAGGGGCAAGCCCCTGAAAGCCTCAGGAAAATATATGCTCTAAGCGACTTCCTGATCATGGTTTTTCTCATGATCAGTGAAGCAGTCGCTTAGAGCATTTTGCTTTATTTCAGCAATTTCCTGACCTGCTCCGCAGATAGCCGGCCAGATCCTCCAGCAGTTTCTTCAGAATGTTTTCCTGATAAGCGGCGCAGCAGGTTTCTCTGATCTGTGCGGAGGTCTCTCTGAGAACCGGATTTTCCACATGGTCCAGTCTGGACAGACGCGATGTCCCCACTGGTTCCCCGGAAAGCCCGTTCCGGTAATCCTCCGGAGACATCCGCCAGATCTCCAGCGTCTGCCCGAAACGCTTCCACAGCCGGTCCGCGATATCGATCCCCTCCGGATCCATATCTCCGCTGTAGCGGATCCGGCATCCGCCTTCCGCCAGCAGAGAAAGCACCTGAAGCGCTGCCGTCCTGGGCTGGCCCGAGGTGCACAGAAGCGTCAGTCCGCCTTCTTCTTTTTCGGAAATGGCATTCACAAGAAAGCAGAAAACCATCTCGTTTTCCACCACAAAAACGGTATCCCCGGCCGCTCTTGCCCCGGTCACCCCTTTCAGGTTTTCCAGTGTGATCACACTGGCTTCCTTCCGCCGGCAGAACGCTTCATATGCCGGGTGCTCCCCCTGCGGGGTCAGCAGATGGAGACCGTATGCATGGACATGGCTGGAAATGGGATCCGGTGCGATACCTGTCTCAAGCAGCAGTTCGCGCCATTTGTGTGCCCCCTTCGGCAGCTCCCGGTCCTCCAGGCAGCAGATCGCATCGATCAGAAGCTGTCCCGCCGGCATTCCCCGGTCAAAATAGTGGGGATTTCCGGAGATATCGGCAGCCAGGACGGCAAGGACCGTTTCCTCCCGCAGCTTCACCCGTTCCAGTGCTTCTCCAACATTTTCCGCAAGCTGTGCCGCCTTTTCGCTGTCTTTTCCATATTCCCGGATCAGGAGCTGATAGCCGAAGGCCTTTTCGCTTCGCATGCGCCGCACCCAAAAGGAAGCGGCTCCTTCCAGTCCCTCCCGTCTTTCAGACTGCCCGAATCTCCCGCAAAGCTCATCCAGGAAGCGCTCTCGCTCCTGTTCGGCCTCCTGCTTCTTCTCTTTCCGCGCGGTAATCGGTTCTTTGAAATAAGCTTCCAGCATACTTTTGAGATCAACCGGGGCAAATCTGGTCTTCTGAAGTCCGCGCTCGAATTCCGCACAGGAAAAACGGAGTTTTCCCTCCGAAAAATTCTTTCCGAGAATTCCTCCAAGCAGACGCCGCTCCGCTTCGGAAGCGTCAGGAAGGGTTACATAACCTGCCGCCCTTCCATAGGATTCCCATTTTCCGCGAAGCGCCTGCAGGCATCTTCGGCATTCCGGCCGGGAACGAAAATATGCCGCGCATTCCTCATTATTGTTCATCCAGTATCCTTTCATGCCCGTTCCAGGTGTAACGGATGATGGTCACGATCTGAGAGTTCATGGGACGCAGCAGCTCCGCGATCCGAAGACCTCTTACCGTATCATAGCAGCCCCACAGGGACTGGGAATTCATGATATAGTCAAAATCCAGCTTTTCCACCAGTTCAAACATGCTGCTGATATTTTTATCATCCACACCCGCAAAGGCCTCGTCCAGTGCGATGATACGGGGATGGTCCTTCCGGTCCGCCTTCTGGTACTGGGCGTTGACCGCGGCGAACAGGGGCACATACATGGCCATGGCCTTTTCACCGCCGCTGAAACGGTTGAAGGCGGCGTTGGTTAAGGGCTTTCTCGGCTCCTCGCCGCGCCGGTAGAACATCTGAAAGGAGAACCAGCCCCGGTAGTCCATGGCTTCCCGCACCAGCTCCATGTAATTGATCATGCCTCCGGTTTCCTCCAGCAGGCGTTTCTGTGTCCTGATCTTACTTCTGAAATGAGCGGCCACCTTCTCGATATCCTCCATGGTCAGAAGGCTTCTGTCCCTCAGCAGGATCTGTTCCAGCTCCGTCACATCCAGCTCGGCCTCGTTTTCCGCCGACCTGGGCTTCCAGTCCAGAGAAAAGCTCAGTCCCATGGAAGTATCCATATCCCGCATCAGCTTCGACATGTCCGCCACCCATCTGCGGCTTTCCGCGATCCGGTCCGTAAGCTGCTGGCTGATGGTCTGGGAGAGAATGTCCTCGAACAGCTCCCTGTCCTTCTCCTGGATCAGAAGCTGCGTTTCATCAATGGCATTTTTCAGGATCTGATAAAATTCCTCCAGATACACTTTTTTCCCATTCCAGACAGAGGCGACGCGCACCCGCTTCCGGAGCGCTCCCGGTACCTGCTCCACCGCTTCTTCCATTCCGAAGCAGTCCTCCAGAGAGGTTCCGTAGCTTGCCAGGCTGCCGTTGTATTTCTGGAATACCTGATACAGGGACTGCAGCATATCCGCAGGCTCCCGGTTCTTATCGCTCTCTCTCAGAAAACCAAGCGCCTTCTGCGCGCAGTCCGGCAAAGAAGCAGCCTCTCTGTCGAAAACCAGCTTCAGGGAGAGCTCCTCTTCAAAGTATTTCCGGAGCCAGGTCTCCTCTCCGATCGCACGCTGCAGCGCCGCTTTTTTCTCTGGCTCTGCCTCTGTGATATGAAGGAGCCTCTCCTCAAGTTTCGCAAGCTCCTTCTCAAGATACTGGCAGTCTTTGCTGATCTGCTCCAGCTCCTCGTTCAGTGCCTTCAGCCGTTTCGCCTTTTCCCGGATCTCCGGCCGGTTCAGGTATTCCTCATACTGACGGATGCGGATCTCACACTCCCGGGCTCTGCCGCCGCAGCGCTGCTTTTCTGCCAGAGCGTCGTCCAGCGCCTGCCGGTCCTCTTCCAGACGGTCCTGCTGCTCCCTGAGCCGTTCCCGCGCCTGCTGAAGCCGCAGGATCGTTTCCCGGCATTCCCTCCAGATTCCTTCATATTCCCTCAGCGCATCCTGCGCTTCCTCATATTCTTCCTCTGTTCTTCCATAGGGCAGCGCTTTGCAGCTTTGCAGCATCTCCTGCCAGCACCGGTTCTTCCTCTGCTCCGCCTCCTGCGCCTTCCGCTCCCGCTCTGAGAACTGTCCGTTCAGCAGCTCCAGCTGCAGCACGCATTCCCGCAGCTTTTCCAGCGCGTCGTTGATTTCCGAAAAATCGGGAAGCTCCCTGTACTCCTTCTCCAGCGTGTCCAGACGCCCGGCCAGCACGGAAAGCTCTCCGGACAGCCCCTCTACAAGCGCTTCCAGCTCCGAAATCCGTTCCGTCAGCTGTCTGATCTTCTGTTCCTTCTTCCTCTTCCGTGCAAGCTGACCCACATATTCCGCTTCGCCCTCCTGCCAGGCCTTTCCCAGCAGAGCCCCCTGGCGGAAAAAGCCGCTCTCTCCGATGGCAGGGCGGCTTTCAGAAAGGCCGTCCCGAAGTCCTCCCCGCAGCCATTCCCCGGGCGTCCGAACGCTCCGGATATGGCACAGGATACGGGCTGTTTCCTTCCGGAGGCCATCCTCCAGCTCTGTATTTACCGTCAGGCCGGCAAAGGGCTGATCTGCGGCGTCTTTGGAAGCCTGTGCTCCGGCATTCCCCGCTTCATCCACGCAGATCACGCTGTCCAGAAACTCCGGGCATTCCTTTTCGATCCGGATAAGATCCTCCGGCCGCACCACCAGCGCGTCCAGAAGCCCCATGCTCTTTAACTGCGCTTCCATTACCGCGCAGGCGGCCGGTTCCAGTCCATCCGCGAATTCCACGGCCTTATAAAAGGGGACTGCCCGGATTCCCGCTTCCTCCATCGCCCTTCTGGACCGCCCGATCAGCTCTCCCCGCTCCGGCTCCAGCTCCGGCGCGTTCTGAACCGCAAGCAGCTCCTCTCTTGCCTGTTTCAGGGCGAGTTCTCCATCCTGACGGCTTCTCTCCTTTTCCTCCCGCAGGCGCAGAAGTCCCAGCCGCTGCCCCTCATAGTCCCGGCGCAGAAGTTCCTGGATCTCTCCCGCGTCGGAAACGGATCCGTATTCCCGTGCCAGCTCTTCCGCCTCTCTGAGAACGCTTCTTTCCGGTTTCCACTCCACGGTTCTGTCAGCCTTTTCATATAACAGGCTGATCCAGTCGTCCTGACTGTCCTGCAGCCTTTTTTCAGAAAGCTGCCGCTTCTTTTCCTGCTCTGCCCTTTCCTTTTTCACCTGCTCCAACGCAAAAGCAGCCTCTTCATACTGTCCGGACGCTTCCGCGAAGGCATGGATCTTCTTTTTCCCTTCGGCCAGATTTTTTTCATATTCCATCAGGCGCTTCGTGATCTCCGGCATACCGGACAGCCGCCCTTCTTCAAGCATGACGGCCGCATCGGAATGTCCGTTCCACTGCAGCACCTCCTGCCGCTCCTGAAGCTGCGCCCTTTCCTCCTGCAGCTCTTCCTCTCTACCGGAAAGCTCATCCTGAAGCCCTCTTTCCTTCCTCTCGGCGGCAAAAATCTTTCCGTTGTAATCCTCTGCCTTTTTCTCCCACTGGCTTTCCCGTTCCCTGGCCTCCTGCCGCTCCCTTCTTGCCGTCTCCAGCCTGACATCCATATCCTTCAGCCTGTCGTCCAGCAGGCTGTCCCGTTCCGCGCGGGCCATCCGTTCTCTTTCCCTGCGCGCGTTCAGCCTTTCCCCGTTTTCCCTCTGCTGCTCCTGAATCTCCTGCGCTACGGCAAGCTGAGCCTCCAGCTGCGCCTGCGCCTTTTCCACATCCGATTTTCTGGAAAGATAGGCCTGCGCCTTTTTTGCCAGCATGAACTGATTATAACGCGTGTACTCCGTCCGTATGATCCGCACGTCTCCGAAGGCTCTTTTCAGCCTGTCCAGGCTTTCCTGAATCTCATCCATCTTCTCCATGGCGTCCACCATAGGGCGCAGATCCTCATCCGTCAGCGTCTGCAGAGAATCGTTCAGGATCTCATATACCTTCGTGGGCTTGAACTCCTTGGAAAGCTTAGGAGCGCGCACCTTCACCAGAAGCCGGATGAACTGCTCATACTGCTCCAGCTTCCGGAAGCCGAAAATATGCTGATTCACCAGCTTCTTATATTCGCTCGGGCTGTCCGTGACCGGATTTTCTTCTCCGAGTACCTGCTTTAAGTCCCGTCTGTCGTAAGGGATCTTCACGCTGCCTGTCTGCTTATACAGCCACAGCTCCTGTCCGATCCTGCGCCCGTCCAGAATGAGAAATCCCCAGAAGTCCATCGGCCTGCCCCGTCTGGCGCGCTGTCCGATGCCGATCGTGCGGTACCGGACGCTTTTTTCTCCATCCGCTTCTTCCGTCTTCTGAAACTCCAGAAAAAGATAGCCGGTGGATTCGTCCTTCCCCTCCTCTCCCAGAAAATAGTACTCCATTCTCCGATCGCTGGAGCCGAAGGGATCCAGACGGCTCGGCGTCCGGTCGCCATCCAGAATGAACGGAATGAAGCTCTGGGTCGTGATCGATTTGCCGGAGCCGTTCTGCCCGCGAAGGAGCAGCCTGCCGTCCTCGAACAAAAAGTCTTCCTCATCATAAAGCCAGAAATTAACGAACCCGATCCGGTTCATCTTC
>DWUW01000279.1 GCA_019120525.1 Candidatus Eisenbergiella stercorigallinarum
CATCCTGTTTTTGTACTGGATGAAACGTCTGCCCGCCACAAAAATATCCTCGATTTCCCGTACCTCTTCCACCTGCATTCCCCCGCTGTCAAAGGGAGTGCTCACCACGCCGAAATCAATCTTCCCGTTTCTGAGAGAGGCGAGGGTCTCCGGCGTGGGCGCGTTGCTCACGACGATCCGGATCTTCGGGCAGAGCTCATGAAAGCGTTCCAGATAGGGCAGAAGGAAAAAGCGGAGCGTCATGTCAGACGCTCCGATGTGAATTTCTCCCAGCTCCAGATTCATCATCTGCTTCAGTTTTCTCTCGCCCAGCTCGATCTGCTCATAGCCCTTTTCCACGTATTCGTACAAAAGCTCCCCCTCTCTCGTGAGCTTCACGCCCCTGGCGCTTCTCATAAACAGCTTCGCGCCCAGGGACGTTTCCAGAAGCCGGATCGACTGGCTCACGGCGGGCTGGCTGATGGAAAGCTCTCTGGCCGCCAGGGTGAGAGAGCTGCAGCGGGCCACATGACAGAATACCTTATAATATTCCAGATTCTGAACCATATTTTTTCTCCCGCACAGGCGGGCCTTTCCAATGCGCCTCCTGTGCTTTTGACAGCCGACGGCTTATTTTTTCAGCGGGCTTTCCCGGTAGATGATATCGTCCCTTCCGGGGCCGTTGCTGATCATGGTGATGGGGTAGCCGATGTGCCGCTCCACAAACTCCACGTATTTCCGGCAGTTTTCCGGGAGATCCTCATACTTCTTAATACCGCGGATGTCGCATTTCCAGCCGGGCAGAGTCGTAAGCACCGGTTTTGCTTTTTCCAGCTTCCAGGTCACGGGGAACTCCTCCGTCACCTCTCCGTCCACCTCATAACCCACGCAGACGGGAATCTCATCCAGATAGCCGAGCACATCCAGCACCGTAAAGGCCACATCCGTGGTTCCCTGCAGGCGGCAGCCATATCTGGAAGCCACGCAGTCAAACCAGCCCATGCGGCGCGGCCGTCCCGTGGTCGCCCCGTACTCGCCGCCGTCTCCGCCGCGGTGTCTCAGCTCATCCGCTTCCTCTCCGAAGATCTCGGATACGAAGGCTCCCGCGCCAACCGCGGAGGAATAAGCCTTGCAGACGGTGATCACCTGTCTGATCTCATAGGGAGGGATTCCCGCGCCGATCGCGCCATAGGCCGCCAGCGTGGAGGAAGACGTCACCATGGGATAGATGCCGTGATCCGGATCCTTCAGGGTTCCCAACTGTCCCTCCAGCAGGATGTTCTTTCCCGCCTTCAGCGCCTCATCCAGGAAACGGGAGGTATCGCACACATAGGGCGCGATCATTTCCTTATATTCCATCATCGTGTGATACAGCTCCTCCACATCCAGAAGCGGCTTATGATACAGATGCTCCAGCAGCACATTCTTGGTGGCGCATACGCTCTCCAGCTTATCCCTGAGCCCTTCCTCATCGAACAGCTCGCAGACCTGGAAGCCGATCTTCGCGTATTTATCCGAATAAAACGGCGCGATGCCGGATTTGGTGGAGCCGAAGGACTTTCCGCCCAGTCTCTCCTCCTCATACTGGTCGAACAGGATGTGATAGGGCATCACCACCTGCGCCCGGTCGGACACCAGGATCTTCGGAGCGGGCACGCCTCTGTCCGTGATGGATCTGATCTCGTTCACCAGAACCGGAATATTAAGCGCCACGCCGTTTCCGATGATGCTGGTGGTATGTCCGTAAAATACGCCGGACGGAAGCGTATGCAGCGCGAACTTTCCGTAATCGTTCACGATCGTGTGTCCCGCGTTCGCTCCTCCCTGAAAACGGATGACGATATCGGCCTCACGGGCAAGCATATCCGTGATCTTGCCCTTTCCTTCGTCTCCCCAGTTTGCTCCAACAACCGCTTTTACCATTTTTACCTCTTTTCCTGCCGCCGCAGGGCGGCATCCAATTCACGAGAAATTGCACGCCAGTGCAATCCACCCTTTCCTGCCGCCGCAGGGCGGCTGCAAAACTTTAAAAAGCGGGTTTTCTACCCGTATTGTGTAAAAAACCCGCTTTCCCTGTCTTTTACTTTATGATTATATCCTATCGCATATTATAAGTAAAATCAATATTTATTATATTAAAAATAAGTAAAGATTATATTTTAACTTCGACACCCCACAGCGGTTTGCAGCAAAAGCGTCCGATTCCCTCTCTCCTCTCTCTATCTGAGCAATGTGGTTCCCGTAGTACATTGCATTCCTTCTTCTCCATGGATATAATATAAACCATAACCTGCATGACAAGGAGGGATTTTTTTGCTCAATCAACTGATTGCCGAAGCAACAGAATGTGACTTTAAGTCTTCTTTGGAAACCAGGCGGCCCAAAAGCTGGCTGAAAAGTGTCAGTGCCTTTGCAAATGGAATCGGCGGCACCCTTTTCTTCGGTATCGACGATGGCCATAACGTCATCGGCCTTTCGAATCCGCAGCGTGACGCTGAGGCGATCAGCCGCCTCATCAGAGACAGAATTACTCCGCTCCCCCATTTTATTCTGACTCCTGTCTGCGAAGCAGATAAAAATATCCTGGCGCTGACGGTGGCTTCCGGTCGGAATACTCCTTACTATTATAAAGCGGATGGCGTTATGGAAGCCTATATTCGGATTGGAAATGAAAGCGTAACCGCTCCCGATTACATTGTCAATGAACTGATTTTAAAGGGCACGCATCAGTCCTTTGATTCGCTCATTACGGGCGAAAAGAAATCCGACTACAGTTTCACTCTCCTGGAAGCCACTTATAGGGAACGTACCGGAAACCGCTTTGAACCGTCTGATTATCTTTCCTTCGGGTTAGCGGATAAAAACGGCTGCCTCACAAATGCCGGAAAGCTTTTAGCCGACCAGCATACCGTCTATAATTCCAGAATATTCTGTACCAGATGGAACGGACTGGAAAAGGGGTCCATTTTCGACGATGCCCTTGATGACAAGGAATACGAAGGAAATCTGATTTACCTTCTGCAGAGCGGATGCGAATTTATCCGGAACAACTCAAGGGTTCGTTTTGAGAAAAAAGCCCGTTACCGTGTGGACAAACCTGATTTTGCTGATCGCGCAGTAACTGAGGCCCTTGTAAACGCCCTGATCCATCGCGACTATATCATTCTTGGAAGCGAGATACACATTGATATGTATGACGACCGGGTAGAAATTGTATCTCCCGGAGGAATGTTTGAAGGGCCGCCGATCCAGGAATGTGATATTCGTTCCATTCGTTCCGTTCGTCGGAATCCTGTGATTGCCGATCTGTTCCATCGTATGAAGTATATGGAACGGCGGGGCAGCGGATTAAAGAAAATCATCACTGAGACAGAAAAGCTTCCCGGCTATTCCGAACAGCTAAGACCGGAGTTTTTCTCAAGCGCCGCTGATTTCCGGGTTGTATTGAAAAATGTAAATTATAACTCAGCAGAGCACCCCCACCAAGTTAACCACCAAGTTAACCACCAAGTTAATGTCTCTGATCAGATTCTTTCCTACTGTATACTTCCAAAATCAAAAAAAGAGATTGCAGAATTCTGTGGATTTAAGGATATTCGGAACTTTACCTTACACTACATCAATCCACTGCTGGAATCAGGCCAGCTACAAATGACAGTTCCCCTGAAACCCAAAAGCCGGAACCAGAAATATGTTACTGTAAACACTCAATAAGAAAGAAGGAGAAAGCGGCCCTCCCCAGATATGCCTCTTCCTCCTTCTCCTCTTTTATTCCACGTTACATTTATGATACGTTAAACCTGCATTATACGTTAATCTCCGCCTTCACGCCCAGAAGCTCCTTATTTTCTTCCAGCACAGGCCCGATCACTTCCTTCAGGAAGCGTTCCACCTGCGCGGGGGCGCAGCCCACATAGCGGGAAGGATCCATGGCCTCTGCCAGCTCCTCCTCATTCGTCATGAACATGGGCTCCTGCGCGATCAGGGACAGGAGGTTGTTGTCCAGCCCCTCTTCCTTGACGCGCTTTCCGGCCTCCATGGAGAGCTCGCGGATGCGCTCATGCAGCTCCTGGCGGTCGCCGCCGGCTTTCACCGCGTCCATCATGATGTTCTCGGTGGCCATGAAGGGCAGTTCCGCCC
>DWUW01000280.1 GCA_019120525.1 Candidatus Eisenbergiella stercorigallinarum
TCTATTCTACCACATTTTTCTGATTTGGCAAGAGGTAATTTAAAAAAATTGTAAAAAGCACGTTACTACTCAGCAGGCCTGCGCATTTTCTGCGCGGACCGTACGAAAATGGACAGGGAGGGAACAAAAGCACAGGGAAGGGGTTCTTATCATATCTTAATACCATCAATGAAAAGGAGGACGATATGAGAAAGAAAATCCTGGCTTTTGTTCTGGCAGCAGCCATGGCCGCGGCATGTCTTTCCGGCTGCGGCGGGAAGGAAAAGGAGGGGGAAGGCGCCGCGAAGACGGAGGTGGTCCTGAATGAGGTGGCGCATTCCATTTTTTACGCCCCCATGTATGTGGCGATCGAGGAAGGGTATTTCGCGGAGGAAGGGATCGACCTGACGCTGGTGACGGGCTTCGGTGCGGATAAGACGATGACGGCCGTCCTTACAGGCGAAGCGGATATCGGTTTTATGGGGTCGGAGGCTTCCATTTATACCTATCTGGAGGGAGCGGAGGATTATGTGGTAAACTTTGCCCAGCTGACCCAGCGGGCGGGGAATTTCCTGGTCGCAAGACAGCCGGTCGATGATTTCTCCTGGGATATGCTGAAGGGGACCGACGTGCTGGGCGGAAGAGCGGGCGGGATGCCGCAGATGGTTTTTGAATATATCCTGAAAAAGAACGGGATCGATCCGAAGAGCGACCTCTCGATTGACCAGAGCATTGATTTTGGTTCCACAGCGGCGGCCTTTTCCGGAGGGCAGGGAGATTATACGGTGGAATTTGAACCGCACGCAACCCTTCTGGAACAGAAAGGGGACGGATATGTGGTGGCTTCTTTGGGAGAGGATTCCGGTTATGTCCCCTATACCGCTTTTTCTGCCAGAAAAAGCTATATGGAGGAAAATCCGGAGATAATCCGCTCCTTTACCGCGGCTCTCCAGAAAGGCATGGATTATGTAAGGAACCATACGCCGGAGGAAATCGCGGAGGCCATTCAGCCTCAGTTTGAAGAAACGGATGTGGAAACCATTACCACGATCGTGAAAAGATATTACGATCAGGATTCCTGGAAGGATAACCTGATATTTGAAGAGGACGCGTTTACGCTGCTCCAGAATATCCTGGAAGAAGCCGGTGAACTGGAAAAACGCGTCCCCTACGAAGATTTGGTAAATACCGCCTATGCGAAAGAGGTAGAATAAGCCGGCTTCAGTCCGTCAGGGCATTTTTCGCATCCTGCAGCGTCCTGCGGCTTGAGGGAGAGATCCTGAATTTATGCCCGTCCGCCATGGTCAGGCCAAAGAAGCCGATCTTTGCCACATGCTTCAGGCTGACGGCACAGGAGCAGCCGATCATGGCAAGAAGCCCCGACGGGCTGATGCGGATATAACCGATATCCGCCTTGAGGATGCCGCGGGTGGAACTATCCACATCAAAACCAAGATTGGCACAGAAATTCAGAAGGGAGGAGATGGAAGTCTTTTCCGATCCGTCCGTAAGGCGGATACGGACCGTCTGTTCATCTTCCGGCCAGGCATACATGATATCCTTCTCTTCCAGATAAAAGGTTTCCGTCAGGGAACGGAACTCATACCGCTTTACCTGGCTTTCCCTGATCTCCAGAAGCCGGTCGCACATGGCGGCAAGTTCGGAAGGATTTATGGGCTTGTCCAGGAAGAAGCAGTTGTCCGGAAGGGACGGCGACTTCCGGTAATCGATCCTGGAGCAGCAGAACACGATGGGAAGGATGCTGCCGGCTTCCCGGAGCCTTCCCGCGATCTCCACCGCGTCGTTTCCCTCCTCCGTCATATCGATAAAGAGCCCGTCGTAGATCATGGGCGTAGTCAGGATGGCGTCCCTGTTCCCAAAGGAATCCACATACAGTACGCCGGTGGTGCCAAGCCGCCGGTCGGATTCACGGCCCAGAAGCCGTTCCATCTGTTTTCTGTCCGCTATGTTGTCGTCGCATACCGCAAGATGCATAAGAATTCTCCATTCCGGAGCGTAAGCGACGGGGCCGCCGGATGCCTGGGGGTTGCCTGTGACGCTCCGGCACAGACAGCCGCGTGAAAAATAAGCCGTCAGGTTTACTTTTCCGCATCCCCGCCCATAACAGGTATTACATAAAAGTAAAACGGATCGGAGCGGCAAAGATAAGATATCCCAGGATTGCCAGCTGAACGATCAGGATCGCGGGCATGCCGAAAACGAAGCTCATGTGCCTGGTCTTATGCCGGAAAGCATACATGCCGATGATACAGCCGATGCTTCCGCCGATGACGGCAGTGAGAAAAAGATTGGCCTCCGGGATCCGGTAGGCGCCTTTCCTGGCGCGGCGTTTATCGACGCCCATTTCGGCAAATCCCACGATATTTACTATTATAACATAAAGAACCAGAATGAAAATAACATTCATCGTGAAAATTCTCCTTACTGAAAAACAAAGCTGCGGCCTGGCCTGTGCCGGCCGGCCCGCAGGGACAGGGACAAAGAGAGCGGCGCAGGAACGCGCCGCCCTCTGAGATTTTTTATCCGACGATGCTTAATTTTCCGTCTTTTCCAGCTCCTGGTGCTTCATAGCGCGTACCTTGGAGGAAAGGCCGAACAGATTGATGAAGCCTTCCGCGTCATGGTGGTCATACAGATCGCCGGTGGTGAAGGAAGCGATGGATTCGTTGTACAGGGAATAAGGGGAAGTGGTCCCGGCCTTGATGATGTTGCCCTTG
>DWUW01000281.1 GCA_019120525.1 Candidatus Eisenbergiella stercorigallinarum
TGAGGAAACGGACGCCCTGGCGCACCAGATCGAATTGCAGCAGAAGAATGACCAGCGGCATCTGCAGACCATCGCCTCCGTCCTCTCTGAATACGAAGACCTTTCTTCTCCTGAGATCCGGGAAATCCTCGGTTCCTATGCCTCCATCGGTACGATGTCCCGTCTGGAGCTGCTCCTGCCGGGCGATATCGTGATCCGGCCGGACGGTCCGGCGCTGGAGGCCGAAGGCCGCCTGTCTTTTGAAGAGGAGGCGGCTCTCGGCGCCCATATCTCGGACCGGGAAACAGATCTTTGGCAAACGGGATATATTCTCCGCCATTACGTTCCCGTCGTCCAGGACGGCCGGACAACGGCGATGCTGTATGGCGTTGTGGAACTCAACAGCCTTCCGGAATTTTTCTCCGGCTTCGCATACGGGCAACAGGCCGCCGTCTATATCATTGATGGAAAGACCGGGGATTTTCTCATGGATACCTGGCATAAAACCGAACAGCCCGGAAATATCTGGGCGCTGGGGGAGCGTCCGATGGCTCCCGGCTATGACCATGAGCTTTTGAAGCAGGGCCTGATCGACGGAAAAACCGGATATGTGGTTTTTGTTTCCAATACCACGGGAGAATACCTGTACTTCTACTATGAACCGCTTTCCATCAACAGCTGGCGCGTCGCCCTCTCCGTTCCGGAAGATATCGTTTTTTCCGATGCCAGGGCAGTCGAAAAGATCCTGAATATCCTTCTGCTCCTGGAGATCACAAGCTTCCTTCTGTATTTTTTCTGGGTGCTGCGTTATGTCCGCCGGGAAACGGGGGAAAAGCAGCGCCAGCTGGACACCATAAACAACATCTATGACGTGGAAAAGCTTCTGTTCAACGCCCATGAGCATCAGGAAAATATCATACCTGCCCTGGAAAAAACAGCTTCCCTGGCTTCCTCACAGGCGGTCTGCTTTCTCCTGGCTGCTCCCGAAGAAACGCCTTCCGTCTTTCTTTACCGGACGGATAACAGCGCCCTTCCGGCAGACAGGATCGAGCAGATTGCCCGGATCCTTCCGGAATATTTCCGCAAAGAACGAACGAAAGGCCCTGTCTGTGACCGGGCTTGCCTGCAGGCCGCTTTCCCGCGGCTGGATCTGGCCGCCGCCGGCGATCTGGCCGCCGTCATGCTCCGGGATACGGACGGTTCGTTTCTCGGAATCCTGGCAGCCTTTCTGATGTCCGCTCCTGAAACCGGGATATCCGCCCTGAAAGGCGCAGCCCTCAGCTTCAGCATGCTCTGCCGCAATATGCGTTCCTACAACGCCATCCGGGAAAAGGGAGAAAAGGACGCTCTCTGCGGGCTCTATAACCGCAACCGCTATGAGCAGGAGCTCTCTTCCTATCCGGGCCTGTTCCGCCGCTCCCTTTCCTGCATTTATGTAGATGTAAACGGCCTGCATGAACTCAATAACAGCCAGGGACATGAGGCCGGCGACCGGATGCTCCGGGCAGTATCCTCCCGGCTGCTTTCCGCCTTCGGCAGCGACCATACCTACAGGATCGGCGGAGATGAATTTCTCGTCTTTGCCATCGACCAGGATGAAAAGGACCTGCGGGAACGGGTGGCGCAGATGCGTTCCGCACTGGAAGCACAGGGTTTTTATCTGTCCATCGGCATTTCCAGGACAGACAGAAACGTCTCGCCCCAGCCTTCCATGGACGATCTGGTCCGGACGGCGGAGCACCTGATGTATCAGGAAAAAAAGGCCTATTACGAAAATTCCCTGCGTGAGCGAAGGATGAGCCGCAGAATCCTAAAATAAAAATTTTTCTCTTGACTTTTTTCCTTCTATCAGATAAAATACAATATGTTGTCGGGGACGACAGATGTGCGCATAGCTCAGCTGGATAGAGCGTCTGACTACGGATCAGAAGGTCGGGAGTTCGAATCTTCTTGCGCACGCTGAAAAGACGGTACGTGAAGTACCGTCTTTTTTATGTATGAAGCGACCGGCTTGCATATGCGGCAGACATCTCCCTGTCACAGGCTCTGCAGATAACGCAGCGCTTTTCCATATTCCTCCAGAGAAGAAAGATGCTCTACAAATACAGGCATATCCCGGTCCAGTTCATCCGCGAGCCGGAAGACCTGCCTGAAATCGATCTTTCCCGTTCCCGGCAGCGTCTCCCTGATGCAGACCGTCGGGGTCGGTCCCAGGATCACATCCTTTGCGTGTACGCTTTTCACATACGGCCCAAGCTTATGGAAGCATTCCGCGATAAACGCGCTACGGTGATGATACCGGGAAAAGCTGGTGATCATATTGGCGTAATCCAGGTGGACCGCGAAACGTTCCCTGTCGATATCCTTCCGCATTTTCAGATAATCCTCCGGGGAATCCGGATGCATCCAGTACATCGGCTCCAGTGTGAAAAATGTCCTCTTCGGCTTTACCGAATCTATGATATCCCGTGTCGTATCAATGATCCTCTCATAGGTTTCCTGAGAATAATTTTCCTCGTAATAGCCATCCCATACTTCCCCCGCGGCGCCGGCTACATTGACGCAGCATCTTGCGCCGATCTCATCCGCGAAAGCAAGCTGCTCCTTCGCGTAGGTGACAGCCGCTTTCCTTTCCGCTTCGTCCGGCGCCATCACATTATTCCAGACGCCCACCTCTCCGATCACGATGTCCTCCTGTTTCGCCAGTCTGATATACTCTCTTTTCACCTCCTCCGGCGCATCCTTCGTCATCGGAGCCACAGCCGCCCTGACTCCGTATTTCCTGATCTGCGCGATCCACTCGTCTGGATTCTTATGTCCCAGATCTCCATTGATTCCAAGCCTCATCTTTCTTCTCCTCCTTTTTCTCTTCCTTCCAGGATCTCCATCAATGTCTCTTTCGTCAGCGCCGCCGGCCCCATTTCTTCCCCGCCGAGGATCTGCTCCGCCAGCCTGCTCTTCCTCTCCTGCAGCTGGATGATCTTTTCTTCGATGGTATCCCTCGTGATCAGCCGGTACACCGTCACCACGTTTCTCTGCCCGATCCGGTGCGCCCGGTCCGTGGCCTGATTCTGTACCGCCACATTCCACCACGGGTCAAAATGGATCACGATATCCGCCCCGGTCAGGTTCAGCCCCGTGCCTCCCGCCCGCAGGGAAATGCAGAACACCTGCGTCCCGTCCCGGTTGAAGGCGTCCACCAGCTGCAGCCGCCTTGCCTTTGGCGTGGAGCCATCCAGCGAATAAAACCGGATCCCCTCTCCGGCAAGTGCCTCCTTCAGCCGTTCCAGCATACTGGTAAACTGGGAGAAAAGAAGCACCTTATGGCCGCCTTCCACTGCGCCCCGGATCAGCTCCAGGCACAGCTGCGTCTTGGCGCTCTCTCCCCGATAGCCTTCCAGAAGAAGCGCCGGGTCGCAGCAGAGCTGTCTGAGCTTCGTCAGTTCCGCCAGGATCCGGATCTTCGCCGTCTGGAATTCCTTCTCGCTCTGCCGGGAAAGCAGCATCACAAGCCGCTGCACATGCGCGTTGTAAAGCTGCCTCTGCTCTCCCTCCATTGCCGCGTACATATTCTTTTCGATCTTGTCCGGCAGATCGGAAAGCACATCCTGCTTCAGACGCCTTAATATAAAGGGGCGGACCATTTTCTGCAGCCGGCCGGCGGCCTCCTCATCCTTTCCGTTTACGACCGGCGCCTCAAATTCCTCCCGGAACCTGGCATAGCCGAACAGATAGCCCGGCATCAGATAATCGAAAATGCTCCACAGCTCGCTCAGCCGGTTTTCCACCGGCGTTCCCGTCAGCGCCAGCCGGAAGCCCGCCTTCACTGTCTTGACGGCGCGGGCCACCTGTGTGGCGTGATTTTTGATGAACTGGGCTTCGTCGATGATCTGGGCGGCAAACTCCAAGTCTTCATACAGCTCGATATCCCGGCGCAGAAGATCATAGGAAGTGACCAGCACGCCGCCTGTCCCCTCCGCCGCTCCGAGCGCCTGCTCCCGTTCCGGCCGGCTTCCGGCGGCAAGCCATACGGGCAGGTCAGGCGCGAAGCGCTCCAGCTCGCTCTTCCAGTTATACACCAGAGACGCCGGACAGACCACCAGGTAACGCCGTTTTCCTTCCTGTCCGGCGGCATTTTGGCCGGCTTCCTCCCTGTCTTTCTCCTTCCAGTCCGCAAGCAGAAACGCGATGGCCTGCAAAGTTTTTCCCAGCCCCATATCGTCC
>DWUW01000030.1 GCA_019120525.1 Candidatus Eisenbergiella stercorigallinarum
CGTGGAGGAAATCATCGCCGCCGTGGGGTATGACAATACCAGCTATTTTCACCGGATTTTTAAGGAGCAGTTCGGGATGACGCCAAGAGCCTACCGCCTCTCCCATTCCTGAAAACAATACACCGCACTACTCCGCCGGATACAGGCAGGTGATGCCGGAGCGCTCGAACAGCTCCAGCCATTCCTCCGATGGCTTTTCATCCGTCACAACCACATGAATGTCGTGCACATCGCAGATTTTGGAAAAGGCGACGCGGCCAAACTTGGTGTGGTCTGCGGCGAGGATGCACTGCTTCGCGGATTTGAGCATGGTCTGCTTCGCCTGGGAAAACAGCTCGTTTCCGTCCGTGATCCCCTTCTTCCTGTCCAGTCCCTTACAGGAGATGATCGCCTTTTCCACGTTGTAGGCTCCCAGCCCCTCCACGGCCCTTGGGCCCACCAGCGCAAGGTACCCCTCCCGCAGGCTTCCGCCGGAGGAGATGATGTTCCAGTCCGAGGTATCCGAAAGCTCCAGGATCACCTCGATGGAATTGGTGATCACGGTCAGCCGCTCCTTGCTTTTTAACGCCTTCGCGATGAAAACCGCGGTGGTGCTGGGATCCAGGATGATGTGGTCGCCGTCCTCGATCAGGCCCGCCACCAGCTTCGCGATCTTCTGTTTCCCGCCCGGATTGTTCTTCTTTCGTACATGGAACGGCATATCCAGGCTGGTCGTTTCATTCAGGACGGCTCCTCCGTAGCTCTTAACAGCATACCCGTCCTTATCCAGCTTTTCCAGATCCCTGCGGATCGTTTCCTCAGATACCCGGAATTCTCTGCTGAGCTCGCTGACCACAACCTTCTTTTCCTCCTGGAGCTTTTCCAGGATCAGGTTCCTTCTCTCCACCGCTAACATCTTCTCATCCTGTTTCTTTGGTGTACTTTCCGTATTTCCTTCTTTTTATATCCGAAGGAACGTCCTCACCACAGCCTCCATCCCATCCTTTTCACATTCCGTATCATGGAGCACGGGAGCGCTGCGAAGTTCCTCTACAGCCGCCGGGACAGGTACGTTTGCGACCCGTGAAAGCTCGTCCACCAGGGAGAAATCATCCCAGCCTGCTCCTCCGTAAGCCGGGTCAATGGCCGTCATCACGCTTCTGACAAATTTGAAAGGGCTTGCCGTGGAAGCGATCACGGTGGGCGTCTCATCCCCCGTTTCCTCCCGGTAGCGGTCATACACCGCCGCTGCCACCGCCGTATGGGTGTCGATCACATAGCCGGTATCCTCATACAGGGAACGGATCTTCCCAAAGCATTCCGCCTCCTGCGCGTATCCGCCATAGAAATCAGAAATCCGGTCCCTCATTTCTTCCGTGATCTCATAGCTGCCGTTCTCAGAAAGCGCCCGCATCCGCTTTGCCGTTTCTTCCGGATCGTCCCCGGAAATGCGGTAGATCAGCCGCTCCAGGTTGCTGGAAATCAGGATATCCATGGACGGCGAGCTGGTCAGGACAAATTCCCTGTTTTTATCATATTCTCCCGTAGAGAAGAAATCGAAGAGCACCTTGTTCTCATTGGAAGCGCAGATCAGTTTCCCGATGGGCAGTCCCATCAGCTTGGCATAATAGGCTGCCAGGATATTCCCGAAATTTCCCGTAGGGACTGTCACATTGATCTTCTCCCCGTCCCTGACGCGCCCTTCGGCAAGCAGCCTGGAATAGGCGTATACATAATAGACGATCTGCGGGACCAGCCTGCCGATATTGATGGAATTTGCCGATGAAAACTGATAGCCGGCCCGCGCCAGTTCCTCCTCCAGCGCCCGGTCGGAAAACAGCTTTTTCACACCGGTCTGGGCGTCGTCAAAATTACCGTGGATTCCCACCACCAGCACGTTATCCCCCTTCTGGGTCAGCATCTGCCGCTCCTGGATAGGGCTTACGCCGTTTTTGGGGTAAAATACGATGATCTTCGTTCCCGGCACATCCGCGAAGCCCGCCATGGCGGCTTTTCCGGTATCGCCAGAGGTAGCGGTCAGGATCACGATCTCCTTCTTCACATGATTCTTCTTCGCCGCGGTAGTCATCAGGTACGGAAGGATGGAAAGCGCCATATCCTTAAAGGCGATGGTCTTTCCGTGGAACAGCTCCAGAAACCACACGCCCTCCGCCTCCACCAGGGGAGCGATCACATCCGTGTCAAACTTCTCATCATAAGCCCCGGCGATGCAGCTCTTCAGTTCTTCCTCCGTAAAATCGGCAAGAAACAGCTTCATCACCTCATAGGCTACTTCCGCATAGCTCATCTGTCCCAGCTCGCGGGGCGTTCTGTCCAGAGCCGGGATCCGCTCCGGCACAAAAAGGCCTCCGTCCTCGGAAAGTCCCTTCAGGATTGCCTCTGACGCCGTTGCTGTCCTGCCGCTTCTGGTGCTTTTGTATAACAGTTCCATGAATTTCCCATGCCTTTCCCGTCTGTATTTGACGGCAGAATGCCTGCCGTCCGTCTGCAAAACCGTTTTCAGTATAGCATACAATTTTCCGCAGGGCAATTCCTTCATCCGTAAAACTCATGGCCGCCATAGGCAAACAGCCATGTGAGGCTATTGTCGAACCAGCGCATGCTTTCTCCGGAAGCCTTGCTTCTGGCCGCGAAATACAGGGCGCCGCGGGAAAGATCCTCGCCGTATACGGCCCGTTCCACCGCCCGTCTGGTTTCGTCGCTTACCGTCACCCGGTCGATGCGGCCGTCCTTTACAGGAGAGAACTGATATACGCCGTAATCCTGCTGGTAGACCACTTCCCGCACCGTATCGGGAAACAGAGGGCTGTCCACCCGGTTTAAGACCACGTTCGCCACCAGCAGCTTCCCATTCTCATCCTCTCCTCCCGCTTCCGCCTCCACGATGCGAAGAAGC
>DWUW01000282.1 GCA_019120525.1 Candidatus Eisenbergiella stercorigallinarum
AAAGGGGATTTCGTTTATTTTGACAGCCCCTATGCCCCTTTGAATCCCACCTCTTTTGATTCTTATACGAAGGAAGGCTTTGCGGAGGAGGAGCACCGCCGGCTGGCAGGCCTGTTCCGCCGGCTGACGGACGAAGGCGTATACTGCATGCTGACCAACCATAATACGGAGCTGATCCGGGAACTGTATGACGGTTTTCTGATTGAGGAGATTGACGTGCGCCGGGCCATCAATTCCGATCCGAAGAAACGGACCGGAAAAGAGGTCATCATCCGAAATTACGGAGAGGCGGTCAAGGACGCGGAGCACGGGGAATGAAGCACGTTCTGGATGAAGACCTGATTTATGAGATTCTTTCCGTGGTGGAAGAGATCCCGGAAGGATGTGTGGCCACCTATGGACAGATCGCCAGACTCATTGGCCGGGAGAAAAATTCCAGGCTGGTGGGAAAGGTGTTAAGCATGGCGGAATATTACGGGCAGTATCCCTGCCACCGGGTCGTGAACCATGCGGGAAGGCCGGCGCCGGGCTGGAGAGAGCAGGAGGAGCTGCTACGCGGGGAAGGCGTGGAGCTGAAAAGAAACGGCTGTGTGGATTTGAAAAAGTATCAGTGGGACTGCTGAGAATGTATGGAAAATCCGGCCGAAATAGCTGAAAGAATGAAAGCAGGGAGCCGTTCCTTCGGTGGGCGGCTCCCTTCGTGTATGGTATTTACGTGGTAATATAAGTATTGTACCCCTTCTGGCGCACTTCCCGCTCCATGGCGATGGCGTTGCTTAAACGGGAATATGCTCCTACCTGCACCTTATACAGGCCATCCTGGTAAATGATGTAGGCCGGGAAGCCGTCGTTTTCCAGAAGGCTTAACAGATTGTCGGCGTTCTGCCGGTCGCGGAAGGCCCCTGCCTGCACCCGGTACAGTTCCTGCTCCGGGCCCGTGCCCTCAGGCATGGAGGGGCATACAGGGCAGTTCTGCCCGTTTCCCATCATATTATTTCCCATATTATTTCCCATCGAATTTCCAGTCATATTTCCTCCTCCTGATACATTCTGATTTTCCAGTGTTTCCATGATGCCGTCAGCGATCCCCTGGGCTATGGCCTGGAAGCGGGAATCAAACAGCTGATTATCTGTAGTGCTGTCGATGAATCCTGCTTCCACAAGAAGGGCGGGCATCTGAGTGCTGTTCAGCACCACCAGATTGGGACGGATGCTTACGCCTGCGTTGCGGAACCCCAGACGCTCCAGATTGGCGTTGATGTTCTGGGCCATTTCCTTTTTGATGCCGGAATCGTCGTAGATCAGTGTCTGGACTCCCGAATATTTCCCGGGATACTCTGCGGCGTTCCGGTGAATCGAGACGAAAAGATCCGCTCCTTCTTCGTTGGCGATGGCTGCCTTCTGCCCTACGGACTGGGTGGTGTCCGTAGTTCTTGTGTAGCTCACGTCATAGCCGTTTTCCTCCAGAATCCGTCCTACCGCCATGGCAAGGCGCAGGGCGTCATCGCTTTCCCGGCGGCCCTGATATACCGCGCCGGGGTTGCTCCCGCCGTGTCCGGCGTCCACTACTATTTTTGTCGCCATGCAATCTCCTTATCAACTGAAAGTACATTCTTCACCCATAAGATATGCGTGTAAACTGTGTCTTGTGAAAATAAATAAAGTGGTGTATCATGAATACGGCTTTTACGTTTCCTGCCCGTTCCGAATCCGAAAAACGCGGCGGATTCCGAAGGAAAAGGGAACATGACTGTAAGAAAACAGAAAGGATTTGCATAGAATGAAACAGAAATGCGCGGTGATCACGGGAGCGTCCCGGGGGATAGGAGCCGCGGCGGCAGAGCGCTTCGCGGCCGGCGGCTGGAACCTGGCTCTTTCCTGTGTCCGTTCCCGGGAAACACTGGAGGAGCTGGCCCGGAGACTTCACGCCAAATGGGGGATCACCTGCCTGACCTATATGGGAGACATGGGACGGGAGGAAGCGGTCCGGGAATTTTTCGGCAGGATAGAAGAGAGCTTCGGGGGCGCCGGCGTGCTGGTTAATAACGCGGGAATCTCCCGGGTGGGCCTTCTGGAGGAAATGTCCCTGGAAGAATGGGAGGAGGTTATGCGCACCAATGTAACCTCTGCTTTCCTCTGCGCAAGAGCGGCCATTCCCTATATGCTCCGCAGAAAGTCCGGTTCCATCATCAATGTGTCTTCTGTCTGGGGCTGTGTGGGTGCATCCTGTGAGGCCGCCTATTCCGCCTCCAAAGGAGCGGTCAACGCCCTGACCCGGGCGCTGGCCAAGGAACTGGCTCCCAGCGGCATCGCGGTGAACGCGGTGGCCTGCGGAGCGGTGGATACGGATATGAACGCCTGCTTTTCTCCGGAGGAGCGTCAGGAGATTGCAGAGGAGATCCCTGCCGGACGGTTTGCCCTTCCTTCGGAAGCGGCGGATCTGATTTATACCCTTGCGGAGCGCCCGTCCTATCTGACCGGACAGATCATCCGGCTGGACGGCGGGTGGATTTAAGTACTTTATGAGAAACATTGCCGCCCGGGGAGGCGGCAGGAGGGAGTAAGTTATGAAAATTATCAAACAGTTCGGGATTATCTTTTCCCTGTGCTGGATCGCCACGGTGATTGAGGGGCTTTTACCCATCGCCTTTCCGGCCAGTGTCATTGCCATGCTGCTTCTGCTGCTCTGTCTGATGACAGGCGTGCTGAAGATTGACCATATCCGGGAGAAGTCGGATTTTCTTCTGGCGAATATGGCTTTCTTTTTCATTCCGGCCGGAGTGAATGTGATCAACTATCTGGATATCCTGAAAGCGAACTGGCTGCCGCTTCTGCTGATCTGCGTGATTACCACGGTTATCACCTTTGCGGCCACTGCCTACAGCATCCGTCTTACCATCTGGCTGCTTGGCCGGAGGAAAGGAGCAGACAGATGAGTGATATATTTTCTTCTCCTTTCTTTGGAATCGCGCTCAGTATTCTGACCTTCTGGATCGGCGTAAAGCTTCAGAAGCGACTGAAATCGGTTCTGTGCAATCCGCTGCTGATTGCGATCCTGCTTACATCGGTGGTGCTTCTGGCTTTTGATATTCCCTATGAGAGCTACAACGAGGGCGGAGCCGTCATCAATATGTTCCTGACCCCTGCCACGGCCTGCCTGGCAGTGTCGATCTATACAAAGATACAGATCCTGAAGAAAAACTGTATTCCCATTGTGGTGGGCTGTACGGTAGGTTCCCTGGCATCCATGGGAAGCGTCTGGCTGCTCTGTCAGCTTTTCGGCCTGGATGAGGCCATGACAGCCTCCCTGATCCCGAAATCCATCACCACCCCCATTGCCATGGAGGTCTGCCAGTCCCACGGCGGTATTGTGCCGGTGACTGTGATCGCGGTGATTTTCACGGGAATTCTCGGAAGCATTCTGGCGCCTTTCCTGATCCGCCTGTTCCGGGTGGACAATCCCGTGACAGCCGGCCTGGCCATCGGAGCCTGCAGCCACGCGGTGGGAACCTCCCGGGCGCTGGAGCTGGGCGAGACGGAGGGAGCCATGAGCGGTCTTGCCATCGGCGTCTGCGGAATCATTACGGTGCTTGTTTCCATGATTCTGCTGTGAGAACTGTGTGGTCAGTGGTTTTCATTTGCTCTATAGGGTATAGACGTTACTTTGTTGATTAATGGAAAATGGTACATGAATAAAAGCTGTAAAAATTCACGTTGAATTTTACAGCTTTTTGGGTATAATATAGATAGAAGAAACATATGGAATCAAGGAAGGAGCTGAAAGAATATGGCAAATATTTTACCGGTATCTGATTTGAGAAATTATAATGAAGTCCTGAAAAACTGTCGCAAAGGTGAACCTGTATATCTTACTAAGAATGGCAGAGGACGGTTTGTTGTGC
>DWUW01000283.1 GCA_019120525.1 Candidatus Eisenbergiella stercorigallinarum
CGGCCTCTCTCCGCTGTCCTGGGGCGGGCGGACGGCTTCGCCTGCGCCCGCGGGCGGGGGGAGGGGCCTCCCGGAACCCCGCCGGGCACGCTCGACTGCGCTCCGCTCCGTCTCGCTTTGCGGCTGTCGCCGCATAGCCGGGAGCCGGTATCCTGCTCCTGGAAAGCTGCCTGCGGCAGTTTTCCGACGCAGGATGCCGGCTTCCGGCTGCCCGGCTCGTAGCTTTTAAAAGTTAAAATACAAAAAGCTGCTGACTCCTGAGAGGGATAGGACGCACCATAGGAAGAGGAAGGCGGTCAGGAGGGCGTTTGCTGTACGGGGGCGGAAGCGTTCGGCGCATTGATCGGCATTAGGGGCAAAAAATATGGTGATCAGGGCGCCTGCGGTAATGGCGGCTGGAAGGTAGAGGGTGCTGTAGGGGAGGGCATCGATATGGAAAAGCTTGATGACATACCAGAGCTCGTCCAGATTGAAGCCCTCGGTCAGAGCCTGGGCAGGGAGGGTGAAGCCGGCAGTGAACAGCCTGCGGAATACCGCGTACGCCTGGGCCATGGTTTCGGAACGGAAAAAGACGCAGGCGAAGCTGAAAAAGCAAAAGGTAAACAGAGTTCCGGCCGCACGGCGGATCCTGCGGGCAAAGGGAGCAGGCCCCGGCCCGGGATGGGCTTTTCCGTAAAGCTGGACGGCCCGGGTGATGATATAAAGGACGCCCTGGGTGGCTCCCCAGACTACAAAAGTCCAGCCCGCGCCGTGCCAGATTCCGCTGAGCAAAAAGATCAGGATCAGGTTCGCGTACATGCGGGGCCTGCCCCGGCGGTTCCCTCCCAGGGGGATGTATACATACTGACGGAAAAAGCGGCTGAGCGTAATGTGCCACCTTCTCCAGAATTCAACGATATTAACCGCTTTGTAAGGAGAATCGAAGTTCACAGGGATCTCCATGCCGAACAGCCAGGCCAGTCCCCTGGCCATATCGCAGTAGCCGCTGAAGTCAAAATAGAGCTGGATCGAATAAAAAAACACCAGAAGCAGGCTGTCCGTGGAGGAAAGCGCCGGGATATTGGAATAGCCCCAGTCTACGGCAAGGCCAAAGGTATCCGCCACAAGCACCTTCTTTACCATGCCAAGGGTGAACAGATAGATGCCCGCGGAAAACGTTTCCGCATCCAGCTTCTTTTTCCCGATCTCTGCAAACTGGGGCAGCATCTCTCCCTGGCTGACGATGGGCCCGGCGATGAGCTGCGGGAAAAAAGAGACGAAAAGGGCATAATCCAGGAAAGAACAGCGCTTCACCTCTCCCCGGTACGCGTCCGTCACGAAGCCGATCTGCTGGAAGGTAAAAAAGCTGATGCCGAGCGGAAGCAGGATCCCCTTCAGGACGAAAGAGGTTCCAAAAAGTGCATTTACATTTTCCACAAAAAAATCATAATACTTGAAATAAAACAAAACAGCCAGGTTTCCCGCCACGCCGAGCGCAAGCGCTGCCCTGCGGAAGGATACGCCGTGCGCGCCAACCTGTCCCATGATCCGGAACACGGCATAGTTGAACAGGATGCTGCACACCATGATCAGCAGATAGGACGGATTGAAATATCCGTAAAACCACAGGGAAAAGCCCGTCAGCCACAGCCTGGCAGGCATACTCTTCCCCTGGCAGGAAAACAGATAAAAGCCTCCCAGGCAGAGAGGAAGGAACAGAAAAATAAAAATATAGGAATTAAACAGCATAAGCCCGCTCCCTGAAATATTCTCGCAAAAGCCGCCCAGCGATCGGGCGGGGGAAGTTTCTTCCCCATCCGGCTCCGCGTGCGGCCTTTTTCAGTTTAGCCCATCCCTTTCCTTTTGGCAAGAAGGATTTTCCGATGCCGCTTACCGCTGTCCGGCATCCGTCCTCTGTCCTCCCGAACCGGGCGGAAACGATTCCCTTTCCTTCCTGCCCGCGCAATGATATAATGAACAGGAAAAACGGCGCCCACAGGCGGGCGGCACAAAGGAGAATGACCATGAAATACGATTTTACTTCCATCATTGACAGAACGGGAAAGGATGCCATCGCTGTGGATATCATCCCTTTTCCGGACGCTTCCATACAGGAAGGCTTTTCCCGGATCCCCATGTGGGTGGCTGACATGAATTATGCCACTGCCCCCACCATCCAGGAGGCGGTCATCGAACGTACGAAGCATCCGGCTTTCGGTTACTTTGACCCCTCGGACGAATATTATAACAGCATCATTTCCTGGCAGAAGGCCAGAAACGGCGTAGAAGGGCTGTCCAGGGAACACATCGGCTATGAGAACGGAGTCCTCGGCTGCGTCGCTTCCGCCCTGCAGGCCTTCACCGCCCCCGGGGAGGCCGTACTCCTGCACTCTCCCACCTATGTGGGTTTTACCGGTACGTTGGAAAATAACGGCCGGAAGATCGTGCTGAGTGACCTGAAGCAGGATGAGAACGGCGTATGGCGGATGGACTATGCGGATATGGACAGAAAGCTCCGGGAAAACCACATCCACTTCGCCATCTTCTGCTCCCCCCATAACCCCTGCGGCCGTGTCTGGGAAAGGGAAGAAATCGAAGCCGCCATGGAAGTTTATCAAAGAAATGACTGTGTGGTCATCTCCGATGAGATCTGGTCCGACCTGACGCTGGCAGGCCATAAGCACATCCCCACCCAGTCCGTCCATGAGGACGCCAGGAACCGGACCATCGCCATCTACGCGCCCTCCAAAACCTTTAACCTGGCCGGCCTGATCGGTTCCTACCATATCGTCTACAATCCGTACCTGAGAGACCGGCTGACAAAGCAGTCCAGTCTCTGTCATTACAACAGCATGAACGTGCTCTCCATGCATGCCCTGATCGGCGCCTACCGTCCGCAGGGGCAGGAATGGCTGGAGGAGCTCCGGACGGTCCTGACGGAAAATGTGGATTATGCCTGCGGGTATATCCGCGAGCATTTCAGAGGCGTAAAGCTGGCAAAACCGGAGGGCACCTATATGCTCTATCTGGACTGCGAAGAATGGTGCCTGCGCCACGACGTGTCCATGGATGAACTGATCCGGGCCGGCATCGCGGTCGGCGTCATCTGGCAGGACGGACGTCCGTTCAACCGTCCCTGGGCCATCCGCATGAATCTGGCCCTTCCCCTTTCTCTGGTCAGGGAAGCCATGGAAAGGCTGGACCGATACGTATTCAACAGAAGCTGACCGCCGCAGGCGGATGACAGGCAAAAGGAAACCGCCCGTTCCTTTTTACAGGATGCGGGCGGTTTCCTTTTGTCCCTTCTGCCGGCCGGGCCGCCGCATGGCGGCCCTTTTCCCTTCTCTGCCGGCTTTCCTCATTTGTGTGTCACGCACAGGTTCCTTTCTTTCTCAGTCCGAAATTCAAAAGCCGCTCCAGAAGCTGCCTCCTGCCGGAGAAAATGCGGGTGAAATTCTCGCAGTTATACAGCCTCTCCGTTTTGACCCATTCCGGATACATTGTCTCCTGCCGTTCATTTTCAAGATTTTCCGAAATATTCAGACCAAATGCGATCATATACAACCCTCCCTGCTTCTGCCGGCATCCGTTTCCCGAAATTGGAACCGGCGCTTTTCTTTTCCCTTTTTCTGATTTTATTGTAACGCATGCTGGACTTTCTGTATATCATCTGATAATCTGAAAATGAACCTGTTTTTTGTGTTTCCTGCACAAACCGCAAACTCTCTCGAAGCCCGAGAAAATAGAAAAGGGGGATCCTATGGCAATCCGTTTCCAGGAGTTGTATGACGAAACCAGCAAACAGTATCAGCTCCGCCTTCTGGCCGGGGAACGCGGGATGGACAGCGTGGTGAGCTGGGTACATATGGTGGAGGACGAAACTATCGTCAGCCGTTTCGGCGGGACAGAACTTGCCGTAACCACAGGCATTAAGGCCGGAACGCAGGGCTGGCTTCTTCATCTGGCCGCTTCCATGAAAAAAGCCGGCTGCGCCGGCATCATCGTGAATACGGGGAGATATCTTTCCGCCGTTCCGCAGGATGTGATCCTCTGGTGCGGACAGCACGATTTTCCCCTGTTGGAAATGCCCTGGGAAATCTCCGTCACCCGCCTCATCCAGGATTACTGTATGCGCATCATGCAGCAGACCCACAGAGAGGCGGAAAGCAACGCGATGCTCATCCGCCTTCTTCTCGGGAAGGAAGTCCCGGAAGATTTCCTGGAAGAGCTCGGGAGCCGTTTCCGCCTGGAAGGGACCTTCCGGATTTTCTGCATGAAGCCCGTCCTTACCGCCGAGGAACGGATTCTGTTCCGCCAGGCCGTCCTGCGGCTGGAAAATGTCTTCGGCCTGTGGAAATACGGCGCCAGGATCCGTTTCCCTTATTTTCTCCTGGAGCTGAATGAAGCCTGGGTCCTTGCCGTAAACGACCTTCCGGACAGCGACGTCGCCCAGCTGACTTCCCGGATCGGCGAACTCTTTGCGGACTTTTTCGCGGACGGCCGCCTTCATCTTGGCGTCGGCCCTGCCTGTCAGGGCGTCCGGAATCTGAAGGTGGCCCTGAGCCGGGCGCGTACCGCGCTCCGGATGGCCTGCTCCATGAACCGCCGGGTCGTTGATTTTGACCAGATGGGCGTTTTCGGCATCCTGTTTTCCTCGTCGGATCCGGAATCTTTAAAAGCATATGCCGACAGCCTGCTTTCACCGCTAGACGCCTACGACAGGCGCTACGCGGATACCCTGCGCGCTTATATCAACAACGACCGGAGCCTTACCAGGACTGCCGAAGCCGTCTTCATCCACCGCAACACCGTCAGCTACCGCATCCACAATATGCAGCGCATCCTGCGCTGCAGCCTTTCCACGCCTGAAGAACTGTTTCCCTATCAGATCGCGTTTCTCATACGGGATATGGGGCTGTGAGAGGATCCTTCCTCCCCGGCCCCATTTTTAAAAAGAGCTTTCCGTCTCCGGACTTTACAGGCTTCTTGCCGCCTCAACCACCCAGCGGATCCTTTCCCAGTCGAGCTTCGCGTCGATCGTGCAGTCTCCGCCCAGCATCAGCCCCCTCTTTCCGTGATTCAGGATCAGCTGCCTGGTATATTCCTGAAGTTCTTCCTTCGTGCCATTATAGATCACGCCCTGCTGGATCTTTCCGTCCCAGTGCGTCTCAAAGCCGCCCAGGGAAGTCTTTCCTCCAAAGAATATCCGTCCTTCCTCCAGCGACATCCCCTCCACATGTACGGCCCAGTTTACCACCTTTGCCGGATAATCCTGCCACAGGGACAAACGGTTTTTCGCGCCTGCCCAGCCGCACATATGGATAATATTGTGGTCAGAAAACCGATTCGCATGCTCCAGGACGTACAGGTCGCTCGGACGCACGATCCTGCCATACTCTTCTGGCGTGAAGCGGTCATATTCCCCGCTCTGCACACAGTAATATACGCCGTCGCATCCCGCCTCCGTGATCAGCAGTTCAGACAGAAGCGCGTTCGTCTGCGCGATGATATCCAGCGCATGCATCACGGCATTCGTATCCTCACGTACCTGCCGCATCAGCGTAGCGTCGTCGATCCCGATCTCCGCCGCCCCGAACCGAAGGGAAGAAAACGGGGCAAACACATTATAAAATACGCACCTTTCCTTTCCGATCTCCTGCACGATCCTCGCGGCACGCTCTACCTGGCCGCGGATAAACGGATCGTTCCGATCAAGCGGTTCCAGCTTTTTCCAGTCCGAAGCACTGGTGATCTTTTCAGAAACCGGATAGGGAAAATATCCGTCGCACATAACCTTCAGGAAATCCAGGTCCGTTTCCCTGTAATATTTCAGATGCGCCTGCACGCACGCTTCTCCCGAAGCCTCTTCCCCCGCGAAGTGAAACCAGAACCCCACAGGCACATGATCCACCTCTCCCGCGTCCATCGCTGTCAGCACCCTTGTTCTCTTGTCCATTCTTTTTCCCTCTCTTTCTTTATTTATGTCAGGCTGATATCGGAAAGGGCAAGAAGCCCCATCACATATATCTTAAGAGCCTCCGTCAGCCGTTCGCAGTCCAGGACCTCGTCCGGCCCATGCGCATTGCCGTGTCCCGGCTGCAGCAGATCCATTTCCGGTTTTCTCTTCTCCGGCATATTCCCGATCCCGAAGCCGAATGCGTCCGGGAGTTTCCTGGCATAAGTCCCCCCTCCCATGGTATAGGGTTCCAGCTGCCTTTTTGTCAGCCCGTTGTATACTTCTGTAAGCCTGCCCACCGCAGGATGGGATGGGTCAAAATAATTCGGTCCGGAATCCCGTTCCGTCTTCCACTGAAAATCCCTTTCCTTCCAGTAATCAGCCAGCCTTTCACAGATTTTTCCCCCGTTGTCCGTAACCGGATAACGGATGTTGAAGGTCAGCTCCGCATGCCCACCACAAAGCCGGAGCACCGTCCCCACGCATGTGAGCCTGCCGGAAAGATCATCTTCAAAGGCGATTCCCAGTTCCTCTCCATAATTTCCCTGCGTCGCCGTCTTTATGGCTTCCAGGATCATTCCGTCCCTGCCGGAAAGGATCCCTTCGCTTACAACCGCATCGGCAAGCAGATAGACCGCATTGCTGCTGCCTTCCGGGAACGCGCTGTGTCCGCCGCTTCCCAATGCGGTCAGAATGATCCTATCCTCTTTCTTTTCCACCGAAAGCCTTTGGGACAGGCGTTCCGCCTGTTCCTGTGAGACAGCCTCCTTTTTCAGCGCGAGAACAGCCCTGTCAGGAATGATATTTCCGGCGCTTCCTCCGTAAAGCTCCAGGATCATACCGCTGACAGCATCCCTGCTGACCGCCTTTCCTTCGACAATCCCCTTTTCCCCATAACAGACCGGAAAACCGCAGTCCGCGATTAGGGAAAGGGCGGGACAGGGATAGTGGGACGTATAATATTCCATGTCCTTCATTCCCCGTTCTTCGTCACAGCCCACGAAAAGGCACAGTTCGTGGCGCACGTCCAGCTTCAGTTCCCGGATGCATTCCATAACATAAAGCATGCCGACCGCCGGCCCTTTATTGTCCTGGCTGCCTCTGCCTATGATCAGGTCTCCCCTGCGGACAGCGTCAAAGGGAGGATAATCCCAGCCTCCGCCGGCCGGGACCACATCCAGATGATTCCAGAACCCGATCAGATTCCCCCAGTCCTTGTCCTTTTCTCCAATGCTCCCCACATAATATTCATAGTTTTCTGTATAAAAGCCATGTTCTCTTCCGATCTGCAGCATCAGGTCCATCGCTTCCCTGCACGCTTCCCCAAACGGCGCTCCAGCCGTCCCTTTCTCCGACACGCTTGGGATCCGCACGATACGCTGGATATCGCGGATCAGCTTCTCCTTCTGAGCGTCAAACCATGCGCTCACCCGGAGATATGTTTCTTTGTCATACATTGCCTTTCCCCCTCCTCAGCCAATCCAAACGTCACCCATTCCACCTCGATCCCGGGCATCTTGGTCTTCTGCAGCGTCAGCTCATAGCTTCCGGCTTCCAGGAACACCAAGCCCTGATCCTGCTCCACGCTTCTTCCGCCGGTACCGGCCACCTGCGGCGTGGCGAAGCGGACGCCGTTTAAGAGCAGGTTGCAGGCCGACTGGGCCCTGGTATCCAGATTTCCGTATTTCATGCAGACATGGACCTTATAAATTCCCGGGCGGGTCACCCGGAAGGCCCTGGGGACATAGGAAGGGGACTCCAGGCGGATGTGTTCCGGTGATGTACCGGCCTGGGAGGAACCGGAAGGGCCGCCGGCATCCACAGCCGTTTCCGGTCCGCCCGACAGCGCCGGGATCCGCTGAGGTTCTTCCTCTTCTCCCCCTACGAACCGCTCCATTACCGGAGCGTTCATCAGAAAACGGCAGATATTCATGACGCATCTCTGCAGTTCTCCCAGCGTCAGCGTTCCGTTTTCCAGAGCCTCCAGGGTATTGTCACGCATGGGATTGTCCTTTGCGGCAAGGTTATCCACCACCATATACAGATCGTTCTGCGCCCGGACCATGGCCGCCGTATTGGAATGGCTTTCTTTTCCGCCCTTCACGCAGTCGTTCATGGTGGACCACCAGTCTGTCATCACGATGCCGCGATATCCCCATTCGTTTCTCAGGATGGTTGTGTTCAGATCATAATTGGAAGCGCACCAGTGGCCGTTTACCGGATTGTAGGCGGTCATCAGGCTGTCCGCCCCTCCTTCCTTCACGGCGATCTCAAATCCTCTCAGATACATCTCCCGCAGCGCCCGCTCCGAAACCGCGGCGTTGACCTTATTGCGTTCCGTCTCCTGGCTGTTGCATGCGAAATGCTTTACCGTAGCGTGGGAGCCGCCTTTTTTGATCCCGCGCACATTGGCTGCCGCCATCTTTCCGGTCAAAAGAGGATCTTCGGAAAAATACTCAAAATTCCTGCCATTCAGCGGACTGCGATGCAGATTCAGGCCAGGGCCGAGAAGCGTATCGATCTCGTTTCGCACCAGCTCCTTTCCCTCCATCACATACAGTTCCTCCACCAGCTTCTCGTCAAAGGTACAGGCAAGGAGGGTTCCGATCGGAACCTGGGTTGCCAGAGCCCCCACATCCATCCGAATGCCGGAGGGACCGTCAGAGGCCGCCGCCACCGGGATTCCATAATCCTTCTGCAGCGCGTCGGTCAGTCCGCCAAAGCAGGAAGCCACACCAGGCGTCACCCTCGGGCTGCACATCCCTTCCCCGCGCACCATAACCGCCAGTTCTTCGTTGGAAAGCTGGGCCACAAAAGCCTCCAGGGAAGCGTTTCCTTCCAGCACGTCCTGCAGGCGGATCCCCCGGCTGCCCGTCTGGGTCAGCCCGCCGGGAAGCCGTTTTCTGATCCGCTTTTCCAGAGATACCGTCGCTGTCGGCACAGCCTGGCCCGCAGGCTCGTATGTCCCATCCGGCCTGCGGACGCCCGGTACCAGACGGACAAAGCTTTTCCGCGGCGCACAGGCCTCCTCCAGCCGGCTCACCACACAGGTCTCCGGAATCCGTACACCATTTTCCGACGTTTTATCTTCTCCATCCCCATTCAGGACCGGCACCGGGCAAAGCTCCCTGCTGCTGTTTCCCACAAGGATTTCATACAGTCCTTCCTCCAGCACATAGCAGGAACGGTTTCCCGTATAGCCGCCGTCGTCATAGGCCGCCATAGCGGATACGGGGAAGGCCAGCGTCAGCTCTTCCTCCTGTCCCGGCTGCAGCAATCCTGTCTTGGCAAAGGCCGCAAGCTCCCTCAGCGGCCTTCCAAGCTTTCCCTGGGGCGCGCTGTAATACACCTGGACCACTTCCCTTCCCGCATACCGGCTTCCTGTATTGCAGACACGAACATGGATCTCCACCTGCCCATCCCTTACCCGCGCGGGCTCCGGCGTAATGGAAAACGTGGTGTAGGACAGGCCGAAACCGAAGGGGAACCGTACCTTCTGCGGGGCAAAGGTTTCAAAGTAACGGTAGCCTACATAAATATCCTCCTGATAGACATTCTCCGTCAGGCTCCCATGATTGGCCGTGGAGGGATAGTCCGCCGCGCAGCCGGCTATGGTATCCGCCAGTTTGCCGCAGGGCGTCGCGCGTCCGCTGATCACATCCGCAGCCGCATGCCCCCCTTCCTGTCCGCCATGCCACACATACAGCACCGCCGTAACCGGATTCTCACAGGGCAGATCCAGGAAGCTCATATCAATCACACAGGATACATTCAGGATCACCGCCGTCCTGTCAAAATATTTCGTTACCGTCCGGATCAGCTTCTCTTCTTCCGCGCTCAGACGAAATCCGCCGGGCAGATCCTCATAGTCCTTCGATTCTCCGGCCGTGCGCCCGATCACTACCAGCGCTTTGTCCGACCGCGCGGCAGCCGCGGCCGCAAGCTCCCCGGAAACCTCCATTTCCTTCTGGCTCCAGGGTTCCCCGGCCCATACGCCGCCCCCATCGTCAAAAGGATTCTGCCGGATCCATTCCTCATATACTGCCGCCAATTCCTCATCCACCCTAAGGCCCGCGCACTCCCGAAGGCTGTCCAGAAGATTGGTCGCATAGGGCGCGTTCACCGCCCCTCCCGAGCCGGTCCCGCTGCGATAATAGTCCTTCTGGACCCGGCCGAATACAGCCACCTTCTCCCCTTCTGCAACGGGAAGCGTTCCCCTCTCATTTTTCAGAAGCACTGCCCCCTGCGCCGCCACGCTGCGGCACAGCTGTCCAAACCCCTCCAGGGGCACCCCGATCTTTTTTGCGCTCATGGCAACTCCTTTCTCCCGCCGTTTTTCCGCAAAACGGCAGATCTTCCGCGTCAGGTTCTCTCAGAAAATGTGCCTGATCTCCTCTTTTTTCACACCGTATCTGCGGCAGAACAGCTCCAGATCCTCTTCACAGGCAACCAGCATCACTTCCTGAAACTTCCCGCCCACATCCAGAAAGCCTGCCGCCGTCTCTCCCGTGCAGATACTGCTCTTCATGGCGGGCTGCCAGCCATCATAATCATGGATCCGCGCCTCTTTCTTCCTGCGAAACAGCTTCATGCCCTCCCTCCTTCCTCTCCAAAAAGCATATCAAAACAGGAGGAGGGATGCAACAGAAAAAGAGAGCTCCTCTCACGGATCTGTCCGCTCCGCGAAATGCCGGTACAGCGCGTCATTCGTCACCCAGGCAAGGACCGCCCACCTTGCGTCATCGTCCAGCTTCACCCTGGCCATCGGATAATACCGCTGGAAGCTTTCCCTGTCCCTTTCCACCCGCGTGAAGATCTCCTGCCACTGCTTCTCCATCAGGAACAGCCTTCCGCCTTCCCGGACCAGAAAGGCGTTCCGCTCCCGGGCGCTTCCCTCCATCAGCTGCCTGAAACGATCCTCCCCGCAAAGGCTCTGACAAAAGGAAAAAAATTTCAGGCACTCTTTTTCCAGCTCCGGCTCGATCCGGTCTCCCGGTTCATAGCAGATCAGCTCCTGATACCCGCATATCTCATATTTCTCCTGTTTTTTTCTCTGCGCTTCCACCTTTTTATCCATCAGGTCATTCAGCAGGGCGGACGGCTCCGGTTTTGCCGCCTCCTTCAGGAATCCGGCCATGATCCCGCCCACGTCGCAGTAACCGCCGATAAAACGCTCCAGCGTCTCACGGATCTCCTCCGGAGGGATATATCGGTTCACGCTGTAATTCTTCGCGCCGGACAGGACAAACTGTGCCAACAGCGTGTAGATGGAATAGGGCGTCTCCTCCTCCCTGTCGATCTCCAGGCAATCCCGCAGATCCTTTTTTCTCAGAAACACCTTCGACCTCATCACCGCTTCCACAAACGGCTTATAATACTCCGTCCCGTCCCGGTCAGTAAAACGTATATACCGGCAAAGCTCTTCCAGACTGTTTCCCAGATTGAGATAATCCCTGAGCGCGGAAGCGAAACCGGACGATCCGATCCGCAGATCCCGAAATTCCCCCTTCCAGAAGGCGGCCTGTTCTTCTTCCGTAAAATGTTCCCTTATATACTTTCCATATTCCATATCCGCCACACCCAGATACAGATAGTGAAATACATTCAGCACCTCCCGTTTCTTCAACGGCAGCGCGCGGATCCGTCTGTACAGACGTTCCGGGACGCAGCGGGCCGGAAGCCTGACCGGCCTGTCCAGGCAGCGAGTCGCCATCCGCACAGCCCTCCTGCACTGGCCAAGCGTGATATCTCCGTCCACACAGGCTTTCCCCTCCAGCCGGTCCTCGACCATACAGCCGATCGCGAGAAGGTAAAGATGGTAGGCCTTCCCCTGCGTCTTATTCCCCCAGAGATGCAGGCTCCCCATACATCTTCCATCCTCCCAGCCCAGCATGGTCCTTCCGGCTGCAGCCGCGAGCAGCGGATCAGCCGGAGCCGCCAGAAAGGAACGTCTCTTTCGCTTTTCTTCCAGCAGCCCGCCCAGCCTGGCAGGAAAAAACTGCGCTTCCGCCATTCCAAACGTAACGCTGTCTCCCACAGCCCGCCAGCCCTTTTCCCGGTCCCCTTCCGCCGAAGGGATGCCGCAGACCAGCCTGCTGCCATATGCCTCCGTCTCCTGCAGGTCCATCAGACGGAACGCTTCCGCCAGGCGCAGGCTCTCCTCATATACCGCCGCCCATTCTTCATCCGTCACGTCCTTCGATAGGTACAGGTCAATAAAAATTCCCATGCGGCCTCCTTTCCACCCTGCCGAAAGGCCTCCGCCTTCCGTGGTATAGAAAGTATAACCCGCATGGGAATTCCTGTCATTGAACGCAAAATTCAATTTTCAGCAAGGGACAGCCGCCATCCGAAAACCGGAAGCCTTCCCCCGTTCACGCCGCTCCTCCGCTTATGCACAGCGCTTCAAAATAGGACAGGACTCTCCGGCGATAACCATCCGGCCTGATCCATGCCCGCCAGTCGTATACGGGCCTGAGCGACCTTCCGTCGTCAGCCGTCCCGGCCACCAGCCTGTCCATATCCACCCGCAGCAGGCAGCTCAACGCATACAGGTTATCCACGCTGGGAATATTCGTCCCGTCCAGCCAGCGATAGACCGTCTGCACGCACGACAGATCCAGATAAATCTGGATATCCGCCGGAGACATTCCCCTCTTTTCCATATAATAGCGGATCCTTCTTCCTGTTTTTTTCTTATCGATTGCTGGGATCATCCGGTTCTCCTTTTCTTCAACGATCAGTTTGGACAAAAAAGGAGTCTAACAATTTCTTTTTTGTTAAACTCCTCTCTTCCCCCTGTTCCCTTCTGCTTTCCGCCCGTCCTGCGGCCGGATATCATCATTGCGTCCTTCCTTCAACTATGCCTCTGTACCGTTCCTTATCATATTCAATTAACTCTTATTCTCTGAAATGAAAAGTATATTAATTATAACATAGCCGTTTCGATTTCTTCAACAGCTTTTCTGTATGAATCCAAGAAAACCCCCGGCCAATCTGGCCGGAGGCTTTCTTTCCTTATCCTGAAGAATTCTTCAGTTTTCCAACGTTACCGCGTTGATCGAATGATGCTTTATATGACAGAATATCGCGTTCTCTTTCACCCTGACTTTTTCTTCACGAAGCTCCACATTGGTCTTTTCCAACGTATTCGTTGCACGGACATCTTCATTCCATATGGTATGCAAAATGGCTTCTTCTGTCGACACATCCCACTCCTGCAGAGATATTTCCACGTCAAAATCTTCTTCCCTGCTCAAATTGGTAATAAAAATCGTAACCCCCTTTTCCCCACCGGTCGCTACCACATCAAGAACCGGGATATCCCGCAGTTTACTTTTTGCCCTTCCCCACTTTGGCCACCGATAATCAACCGGCATTCCAATCTGTACAGAAGGGACATCGCAAATACTCTCTATCAGATTTTCCCTCATGGTCTGTGCGTACATCTTCATCAGATAAAAATCCGGCTGAAGAAGGATCCGGTCGCCCAACGGCTGAATCGGGCCATTTCCTCCGACAGCGAACGTATAATTTGCCCTCTCCACATATTTGGAATCCTTGATAAAGGAATTCATGATAAGCGATGACCACATCGTCATCTCAAGGGTAAATTCGCTCCCGTCCCTTGTACCCACAGGATTCCACTCGTCCCATACGATTTTTGCAAAATATTCGGAATCATCCGCTGCCGCTTCCATCGCACTTCGCATCAGCAGAGTTCTCTCGTGGAAGAATTCCCCCATCGTCATACGGGTTTCATAATCCGTATCCGTATATGCGCTTTCATTTCCGATCGGATAATAGTGCGCAGACATATAGTCCATATAATCCCCACCATTCGGAGCATAAGGAACCTGTCGGACACTTAATCGGGAGGTTACTTTATAATTCCAGTCCGGATCTGTTTCCAGCCCAACAGCGGTCAGCCGGATGGAAGGATCTGCCCGTCGCATGGCATGTGCGAAATGCATCGCTTTCCGGGAATATTCTTCCGCATCCATCATTCCAAACTGCCACTGTGCATAGACTTCATTTCCCAGGCACCAGTTTTTTACATCGAACGGTTCCTCGTATCCATCCCTCCTGCGCAGATTCGCATAGTAAGTATCCTCTCTGCCATTGCAATACTCAACCCAGTTCATGGCTTCTTCCGGCGTCCCGCTTCCCATATTGACACCTATGATCGGTTCCGCTCCCACCTTTCGGCACAATTTGATAAACTCTGCCGTTCCGTGGCGGTTATCTTCCACGGCTTCCCACGCAAAATTCACTTTTCTTGGTCTCTGGCCAACCGGCCCGATCCCATCCATCCAGTGATAGGCTGAGCTGAAATTTCCTGCCCATCGGATCTGAGAAACTCCCATCTCCCTCATTTTTTCAAGGATATCCGTCCGAAATCCATCCTCATCCGCCATACAGCTCTCCGGATCATAGATCCCTCCAGGTATATTCCCGGGAAACTGCTCCACAAAATGTCCCAAAATCCCCCTGCTGATCCCATTTTTCAAATGTCCGGGATATACTTTAATCTTTACCATATCATCCTCCGCCTTACTTTACTGTCTTTTTCATCAGCCTACTGGACTGATGCCATAGCTGCTTCGATATCTGCCTGCATCGCATTCAGTCCATCCTTCACTTCCATTTCACCCTTATATACGGACTGCGTATAAGTATCAATAATAGAAGTTCCCTGCGATCCCAGGTAAGGAAGGCATACATCGCCCCATACCGTTTTTTCACAACTCAGGCTTTCCGCCAGAGCTTCGTAAAATCCGCTGTCCTCTCCGGCTTCCACCACACGCTGCATATTGATGTCTCTTGCAGGCGCGACACCATTATCCACTCTGGTAAGTTCTCCATCCTCTGATGTACAGAATTCAATAAACTTCCATGCCAGTTCCTGCTTTTCCGACAGGGCATTGATTCCCAGGCTCCATCCGGAAAGCACCGGCGAATCTCCCGCTGTAACCATGCATCCAATCTTTCCTTCCATTTCCCCTGTATTCAGGGAAGGATATGCACTGCTCCAGTTTTCACAAATAAAAGCTTCTCCGGATGCCATAAGCGTATTTATTTCATCAAAGCCCAGCTCGTTCCAGTTATCCGGCTGACTTACAAGCATGGATTTCCCCCATTCCATCGCTTTCTCTCCGGCTTCATTGTTAAACTGTACGCTCCAGTCATCTCCAAACATGTCTCCGCCATAATATCCAAGTTTACCCATCCAGGACCAGAGAAGCGCATTTGTTATACCCTGCTCAATATATCCGTAAGTAGTCGGAGAATCCGGATTCTGGCTTTGGGTAAAAAATGATGCGATTTCTGCCAGTTCTTCCGGTGTCGTTGGAAGAGACAGCTCTTTCCCTGTTGCCTCAAGATACTGCGCCTGTACCTCCGGGGATTCCAGCAGATCTTTTCTGTAAAAATCCATCATCTCGCAAATCTGATATGGCACGGCATAAACGCCGTCTTCATCGCTTGTCCTGCTGATCAAAGCTTCTGCGAAACCATCCCAGTTATAGCTTGGCGCGCCATACTGTTCAGACAGTTCGGTTAAGTCAGCCAGTTGCCCAAGACTGTTATAGGTTTCCATATAAGCGCTTACGAAGCAACAAACATCCATATCTTCATCGCCGGTAAAGGCCAGGGATATTTTTGTATTCAATTCATCAAAACTGTATACATACAGATTTACCTTTGCTCCGGAAAGCTGTTCAAACGCATCGATGGATTCCTGCAAAGGTTCAGAAAATTCGCCGGTACAGCAAAATACTGTAATTTCCTGTCCGGCATACTGCCCCTGGAGAGCATCGTCCAGATTCAGGTTCAGATCGATACCAAATGCCTCCGCATTCACTGCATCGTTGTCTCCCGTTGAAACATCTGCCTCGCTGACGGGCGCCTCGGCTGTTTCTTCGGCCGTTGCCGGTACGTCTGATCCTCCTTCACTTTCTGTCTGTTCCCAACTTCCGCATCCTGCCAGGGAACCCATGGCCAGAAATCCTGCCAAAATCACTGCCATCCATCTTTTTTTCATACTCTTTCCTCCTTGTCATTTATTTTTGTTTCCTAACCCTTTACTGCCCCGTTTACAAATCCCTTTACCAGATAATTCTGAGCAAAGACAGTGATAACAATCGTCGGAATAATGCACACCATACCCGCAGCGGCCATCCGTGCAAAAGGGGTTTCCAGCGTATTTCCGGCCCAATATTTAATTCCGACCGCCATGGTTCTGTTTTCTGTTTTATTGATCAAAACCATAGCCAAAGCCAGTTCATTCCAGGCGAAGAAAAAAGTCTGCAGGACTACCACCACAATGCTGTTTGAAATCAGAGGCAGGCCAATGCTTTTGAACAACTGGAACTCACTTGCGCCATCCATAACGGCCGCTTCATAAATACTTGCCGGTATTCCTCCGTAAAAGCCCAGGCACAGCCAGATTGCAAGCGGCAGAGAAAGCGCCACATAACACATAGTCAGCGCTGCCAGAGAATTAATCCATCCAAACTGCCGAAAAATCAGATACAGGGGTATCGTCAGAACCATTACCGGAATCATCCGCAGCATTAAAATGGAATTTGAAAGCCTTTCACTTCCTCTTCCGGCCATTCTCTGCAGGCCAAAGGCACAAGTAGTAGAAAGGATCACCACCAGTACGGTTGTCAGGACCGAAACCAGGAAACTGTTCCTGAAAAACTGTGCCGCGCCGCTGGTACTGAAAACCTCCCGAAAATTATCCAACGTCCATACGGATGGGAACAGCGGCGGTTCCGTTGTAAAGATATCCTCTCTTTCCTTAAAAGACATCGTCAATGTCCAAAACAGGGGAAAGAAAAACACAAGCGCCAGCAAAATAACGATCCCCCGGTAAACAATATTTCCAATTTTTCTCTTCACTTCCATCCCTCCTTCAGTCAACTGCTGCAGCTTTTCGGGTGATTCTGATAAACAGGAAGGTTACCAGCGCGATCAGCAGAAACAGAATGAAGGACGCCGCGGATGCTTCTCCTACTTTCAGATACTTAAAGCCTGTTTCATAGATATAAAATGCAATCGTTTCTGTCGACTTCTGCGGTCCCCCTTCTGTCAACGCGAAAGAAATATCAAACATACGTAACGCATCCATCAGCCTGATCGAAATCACCAGAATAACGAAACCAGATATATAGGGAAGCGTTATTCTGAAAAAGATCTGATCTTTCCTGGCTCCCTCGATCTGTGCCGCTTCTGTAAGTTCATTCGGCACTGTCGTCAATGCCGCAAGAAGAATGATCATGATATAAGGTGTCGCCCACCAAAACTCAACAACCAGGATTGCAAACCTTGCCCAGAAGGTATTACCAAAAAAGCTGACAGTAGCCATCCTCATCCTGTTTAAACTTGAATTGATCAGGCCGTAGTTTGGAGCAAAAATGATATACCAGATATTTGAAACGACCAATGGGCATAACATCATTGGAAGGATGAAAATGGTCTTTGCCAGACGTCCTGTTATCCCTTTCAGCTTTGGAGAATTCAACAGCAGAGCCAGTGCCATCGCCAGAACCACTGTCCCGGATACGGATATGGCCACAAAGATTGCTGTCCAGAGCATGGATTCCCGAAAATCGCCGCTGGAAAAGACCGTGATATAATTTTTCAGGCCCACAAATCTTCTCGTGGAAGCAGGCATCGCCAGATTATAGTTCATCAGGCTGATCACAAATCCATACAGGATCGGCACCACGATGAACGCTGTC
>DWUW01000284.1 GCA_019120525.1 Candidatus Eisenbergiella stercorigallinarum
ATCCTTTCCATTTCCTCCAGCGGCAGATTCTGCCCCGGAAAGAGATAACGAATGGCATACAGATTCATCCGCTCCCGAATACGTTCATCCAGTGCCCGGCTTCCCTTGCGGAGAAGCTCCCTGCACAGACAGTCCATCAGATAAGCTTCCATCAAAAGCCCCTGCTTCTGATATTCCTCCTGAAGCGCATCCACTCCCGCACCCAGCGTAAGAACGGCCGCCGCTTCCCGTTTTTCTTTCTCCACCATACAGACCGTCCGGCAGTCTGCCGCCTTACACAGCATTTCATGGATTCCCTGAAGTTCTTCCATGCCTGTCCTTACATCCATCCCGGAAAAATGGTATTTCTCTGCCGTCTCTTCCAGCTCCTTCGAGGTCAGAACCAGATGAAGCCTGTATTCCATGATTGTGCTGTCTGAACCGGCTTTTTTCATCATTTTTTCCTCCACAAAATGCGTTGCATACCATCTCTCAATCCCGGCATCTCCGCTTTTGATGAATCTCAGGGGAACAGACCTCCCCTTTCCCCATCGGCGATAGGTACAGACGGACGGCCTGAGTCCCTTTTTTATTCCATAAACGCGAATCTGATGCATGACGGTGCTGAGCTTATTGAGATTTGCGTGACAGACCCGTTCCAGGTAATCCACCCTGCCGAACCGCCAGTCCTCATATTCCCGTCTGGTCAGGATGCCAAGCTCCATCAGTACATCCACCGGCGCCGCATAGCCATGCTGCCGGCACAGCCGGTCCATGGCAGCATTCACTTTTTCCTCCAATTCTCTGTTGTTCATAGGCCTTCAGGTTTTCCATTCTGTTATGGTTTCCGCTACGTCTGAAAGCATACCACATTTTTTGTCTGATTGCATCATGGGCAATCCGTTATTTTTCTCTTTTTGAACGGCAGCAGCGTTGTTCCTCTGAAAAAAGGGCATAAAACAGGCATATCCGCTGAGTCCCCCGTACCAAAAAAGCTCGAAGTTCTCCCGGATATGCCCGTCCTTCTCCTGCCTTATCCTATTTCAATTCCCCGACAGCCGGATTCATGCTGATGGTAAAAATCGTATCCAGCCAGTTCAGCGTGATAATATTTCCATCTGCCATCCATTTCCAGTTTTTGCTGCCTGCCTCAGAAGTGGTTTCGTCATACACGGGTTCTGTTCCCGTAAACTCATTCAGGATCTGCACCCACTGGTCCACCTCTTCCTGCGGCACGCTCCGCTCCCCGTCGGAAAGCCATATGGAAACCGAGTTCACTGTTTTTTCATCGTCGCAGCTCGTATGCACCTGATAAACGGTGCCGCCCATCTCCACTTCATAGTTGCGGCCGATGTAAAAACTCTTATCCTCTGTCCAGTTTTCCTCTCCGCCGCCAAGAAGGTCCGCGGTCTGCTCATCCTGCATTCCGAGAAGAGCCTCCATCTCTCCCAGAGCGGTCTGAGGATCGGTATTCTGCCCGGTCACGGTTTTCTGAGCGCCCGTCAGCTCCGCAGGCTGGGTTTCTGTCGCGCTCTCCGTCGCAACGGTCGTTTCCGCCGCGCCGTCTGTCCCCGGCTGCGTTCCACACGCCGAGAGCAGCCCTGTCAGAAGAAACGCACAAACTGTCAGCATACTTTTCTTTCTCACGTTACGTCCCCCTTCCGCCGGCTCCGTCCCATCAGTAATTGATTCCCTGAATGGCGAGCGAGCCGTTCACCACGCTGAAAATGATGTTGGGACCATCATTTGAGGACAGGGCAAATCCCGCCATGCTGGGAGAGAGGCTGTTCACATCCGCATTTCCCACGGATTCCACCAGCTCAGGGGTGAAAACGCGCTCTGCTCCAAGAGCCACAAATTCCTCTCTGGATGTAACGTTCACGCTTCCGTCCGTAAATCCTACATAAAGAGGATAAGCTGCCAGATCCGCCAGAGCTTCCAGATCCTGCGCCGCAACGGCCTCTTTCACCTGCGTTCCAAACGCCGCGGCCGCCTCGCTGTCAACCGCGAAATTATCTTCATATCCGCTGGAAGCCTGCGTCTCCGTAGAGGACGCCTCCAAAACCGCTTCCGTTTCCGCCGAACCCCCGGTCTGCACCGGCGCTTCTGTCTGTACCGGAACAGTTGGCTCCGCAGGAGCCTCCGTCTGCGCGGCCTGCGTTTCTTCGACGACAGACGCCGCCTCACTGCTCTGCGTCTCCTGCACGGTTTCCACCACGGAAGGCTCCGTCTGTACATTCCCGGTTCCACCCGCCTGACCGCAGGCCGCAAGCCACAGGCTCATCATTCCTACTGCCGCAATCACAGATTTCTTTTTCATGTTTCCTCCTTTTCCGCACTGCATGCGGTATCCCATTTCTATTGCCGGGCCGTACCCGGCCTTTTCTTCTTTTCATCTTAAAGATGCGGCAGGGCAGAAAAAAGTTTGGACATCCGGGAAAAATTTTTCTGTTCCCGAATGTCCGGATATAAGAAAAAGTTCTGTTTTTTCGTTTTCCCCCAAGTCAGGCATGGCGTTTTCAGGGCGTCAGCGTTCCAGGCCCGTCCGTCTCATCCAGGCCGGCCAGCCCCGTCCCCTTCAGAATCCCCCAGATATAGGGCGCACCGAACATGCAGAGCTTCTTCGGTCCCTTAATCGAGTCCCCGGCAGCCTTTGCCGACTGAATCTTTGCATAGGCACGCGCAAAAGTGGCTTCTGTGATCGACTTTTCCTTTCGGTCACAGAACAGCTCCCTCCCCCTGACAGTATAGGTAAAGGGAAGCTGCTTGCTTGTAAAAAAGGGTTCTCCGGCATACAGCTCAATCACTCTCCACAGAAGCGGTCCAAGCTCCTCCGGCTTTTCACAGCCTTTTACAGCCTCAACGGCAGCCTTTCTTTTCTCCTGTAGTTCGTTCATTTTTTCCGCATCCACTGTTCTTTCCATCGTGTCTCCGCCACTGCAGGCAGCCATCCGGCCATCCTTTTTCTGCCCGGTTCTGTCATGAACCCTGCCGGTATAACCGCCATTTGCAGTCTATTATATATGGCAGAAACTTCCGTGCCAACCCTTATAGGAAATTTTAACCACCTTTATATGGTTTTAAGGCTCCTGGCCGATGACTTTCCAGTGAACAGTAACAGTTTTAAGGCCCCGTTCAGCAAAACAGCATCGGCAGAAAATCGTGGATACACTTTCTCCACACGTTCCAGTCATGGCCGCCCTCATATTCCCGGCGCACGCATTTCACATCGTATTTCTCACAGAAGGCGTCGTCCTCCTCAAAATTCTTCCAGAAGCCGTCCTGCCTTCCCATGCCGCGGAACAGCAGGTTCATGCTTTGGGAAAATTCCGGTTTTCTGACGGTATCCAGATGGCTGTTGTCCGGATTCTCCCCTATGATGTTGTGCAGAAAGCCGGAAAACAGTCCTCCCCAGGAAAACAGCTCCGGATGCTTTCCGAGCAGCATGCTGGTCTGAACGGATCCCATGGACAGCCCGGCCATGGCTCTGTGCTGTCTGTCTTTTTTCACCCGGTATTTTTTCTCAATAAAGGGAATGATATCCTGAACAAGCACCTCCGGAAACAGATCCTGCTTCAGCCGAATCTTTCCCGGCCCGCAATCCGTCATCACCATTCCATCCGCCATCACGATCAGCATGGGTACCGCTCTTTTCTCCGCCAGAAGGTTATCCATGATATGATTGACCTTTCCCTGCCAGATCCAGCCCCTTTCATTCTCCCCGAAACCATGCTGAAGATACAGAACCGGATATTCTTCTTCTCCTTCTTCATAGCCCGGCGGCACATAGCAGATACAGGTCTCCGTTCTGCCCGTCACGGCGGAGTTCAGATACTCATGCCGGATCGTCCCGTGCGGCACTTTCCTCATCAGGCAGAAATCCTCCATCGGTCCCACCTCCAGGAAATTGATCGGCCGGCAGCAGCCATATCCGATGGGAAGGAAAGGGCTCAGTACCAGGCAGTTGTCCACGTACAGGCTCACATAATAAAAGCCGGAATCCAGCGGCAGATCCACCGTCCAGATATCCTTATCCGTCTCCAGGAACGGATAACGGACTCCGCCGATTTCAATCTGTACATCCGCGGCATTGGCAAAGCGCAGCCGCAGATACGGCATTCCCTCCGCGCGGTAAAACAGTCCCTCCTGCCCGGAAATGGGAACCGGAGCCTCCCCAAGCTCCAGCATGACCGGACGATGGAAGGCGCAGGACTGCTCCACAACAGCCGGATTATCCAGCCACTCCTTATCCGCATCCATCTGCTCCTTCACCTCCAGCGTCAGCCCTTCCGTCACGGCCTCCGCCGCGCGAAGCGTCCGCACCACGCCGTCCAGATATCCGCCCAGCTTCGCATGCCTTCCCGTAATTCCTTCCACAATGATATGTAACCGTCCGGCTGCCATGGTCAGAAAATCATAAATATTGTCCAGACTCTCTCCCTGTGTGCGGGGAAGCTGCAGCTTTTCTTCCAGATATTCATGCAGTTCCTGTCTGGTACGTATTCCGGCAAAGTTCAGCTTGATCATGTGCTCATTTCCTTTTTCTTCCTTCATCGCCTATCGCCTTTCTCAGCTTGCTCCTGATTCGTGACAGCGCGTTATCCGTGCTTTTGGCATCCCTTCCCAGCATCCTCGCGATCTGCGGCGTCCGCATCCCCGTGATATACAGATCCACCACCTGTTTTTCAAAGACGCTCAGTTCCTTCTCGATGGTCTGCTCCAGCACCTCCACATTTTCCCGGTCAATGAACAGCTCCTCCGGGCTCTTCTCACTGTCCGCGGGGATCGCGTTCATCAGCTCCGCTTCCTCCTCTTCTCCCCGGGCTCCGTAAAGGGAAATGTAGGTATTTAACGGCATATGTTTTTTCCGGGAAGAAGCCTGTACCGCCGTATACATCTGGCGGGACACGCACAGCTCGGCAAAGGTGGCAAAGCTGGCGTCCCGGCCGCTGTCATAATCCCGGACCGCCTTAAACAGGCCGATCATCCCCTCCTGGATCAGATCGTCGCTGTCGCCCCCCAAAAGGAACATGGATCTGGCCTTCGCCTTCACCATTCCCTTATATTTTTCCATAATATAATCCGTAATGTCCCGCCTGCCCTCTCTCAGCAGGCCGATCAGCTCCTCGTCACTGTAATCTGAATATATCACTCCTCTGCCTTCCTTTCATCCAGAAGCCGGATCAGCTCCGCCGCGATGTGCTCCCCGAGGATCCGGTAGCCCTCCGCGTTGGGATGCACCCCGTCCGGCATCAGATGGAGCACGTTATCCTTATCATGGCCGTCCAGGATATTGGAATTGTACAGGTCGAACACCTCAAACCCATGCTCCTTCGCCAGGGTAAGGATCGTCTCCGGGAATTCCTCCTGGGGCATCAGGTATTTCCGCTGCGCCTTCAGATAATCGTGCAGGCTGTTGGGAAGCGGCGTCAGGAAAATCACTTCCGCCTGCGGATAATCCTCCTTCAGCCCCTCCATCAGCTCATCCAGATCTCCCCAGAACGTGCGCGGCGCGCGCTCCTT
>DWUW01000285.1 GCA_019120525.1 Candidatus Eisenbergiella stercorigallinarum
TGATCGCTCAGGTCCGCCACGCTCCCTCCGATCAGCTGCTTCACCTTTCCGTTATGAATATCGATGCAGGGTCTGAATTCCATAAGCTCCTCCTTGCCGCCCATCCCATTCTGCATGAAACGGGATAAAAATCATTTTTATTTTACCCGAAAACCGCAGCCGTGACAATTCCTTTTTCGGATAAAGGAAAGAATATTGGGCATACTAATGGCTGAACAATAGGATTGTTCCCGGTCTGTGCGGATCGCGGCATACGCTTCCGGCACAGGACCGGCCAGCCACGCCGCCTGCGGCGGCAGCGCGGATTTTGGGTCCGCGCGAAAGGAGGTAAGCGTGAAAGAGCCGAAACAAATTTTATCCAGACCTGCCCTGCTGTTCCTGCTTCTCATGACGCTCGTCTGTATGGCAGCCTGCGGCAAACAGGAACAGGATCCGGAAGATATGGCGGAGCGCATGACGGAAACCGCAGAAGAGACAAACGGCGGGAACAGTACCGCCAGGGAAAGCTCCGACATCCTGGATGACGCCGGAAACGTCGTGGAGCATGCGGCAGAGGATACGGGAGATGCTGTAAAAGATGTGATCGACGGCGCGGGAAATGTGATAAAGGACGCGGCGGACGGCATTTCCGACACAGTAAAGGATATGGCCGGACAGCCGTAAACAGCCTGCTTACGCTGTCCCAGATCGCCGAAAGCGGGGCGCACCCGGCTCTTTTTGCCGGGTGCGTCCCGCTCTTCTTTTCCGGTATCAGGAATTCCCTCTTCAGACTCCCTTTTCCACCAGGGTACCGTCCATATAGGAAGCAAGCAGCTCCTCCAGATAATAGATGCTTTCTTTCAGCTCCGCGCCCACATCCGTATCTGCCACCTGGATCCGGCGCGCGGCAGTCTCCACGATAATGGCATCCGAAATGATATCCGATTCCTTCCTGATCGCTGCCTGCGCCGATTCGAACGGTTCATGGGCCACTAGCGTCATGCCGTGGGAGTTGGCGATCAGCGTATATCCTGCGATTCCCGTTTTGCTCTGGTACGCCTTTGAAAAACCGCCGTCAATGATCAAAAGCTTTCCGCCGCACTTAATGGGCGTATCCCCTTTTTTCAGTTCCACGGGCACATGCCCGTTGATGATATGGGAAACGGCCGGATCCAGGCCGAATTCCCGCAGGATGCGGTTCACCGTCTCTTCATCGTCCGTCAGGCTGTAATAGCTGTTCTTCTTTTCCGCGTGAGTCGCTTTATCTTCCACAAAATAGCGTTCAAACGTGGCCATCTTGTCCTTGCCGAACACCGGTGATTTGGGGCCGGTCCAGATATACCAGATGATATCCCGCCCCTTTTGGGCTTCTTCCTTATTTTTGGAATAATATCCCTTTCTGGCGTAATGGTCCAGGACATCGTACAGGCCTTTGCCGCTGTATTCCTTTCCGAATACGTTCACCTTCAGGAAATTCCCCTTTTCATCCACCGGCACGCAGCCATGGTAAAGCAGGTTGGAATTGTAGACCTTATACAGGCTTCCCTTGGAAAACAGGAAACGCACATGGCGCTGCAGCTTCTCACAATGGACGAAAGCGTGCCGCAGCCGCTCCACAACCTGCTCCTCTTCCTCCGTCAGCCGGCAGGGGTCCGCAGGATCCACCGTAGGGAAATCCATATCCCGCATGGGGTATTCCACGCCGCCGATATTTACCGTTCCCTTTTCAAAATCGATCTTGTCCAGAAGGAGCCTGTCTTCCATCTCAAATTCCGGATATTTCTTTATCAGCTGGCTCTCCAGCTTAAACTGGATCATGGCGATGGCCTTGTGCATCTTCATATCCAGTTCCAGGTCCTTACGGTCGTAGTTATCGTCGTATTTGATGGAAAACGCGCTGCAGTCCGTGTCCGCATAGGTTTCCAGCGCGAACGTGGCAAGCGGGATCAGATTGATTCCGTATCCTTCCTCCAGGGTATCCAGATTCCCGTATCTGGCGGAAACGCGGATCACATTGGCGATACAGGCCGCGTGGCCGCTGGCCGCCCCCATCCACACCACATCGTGGTTTCCCCACTGGATATCCACGGAATGGTAGGCGCCAAGGGTATCCAGGATGATATGGGGTCCCTTCCCGCGGTCATAAATATCCCCCACAATGTGCAGATGGTCGATCACCAGCCGCTGGATCAGATTGCAGAGAGCGATGATGAAGTCCGGGGCGCTTCCGATGCGGATGATGGTATGGATGATCTCGTTGTAATAAGCCTCCTTATCCTGCACTTCCTCCTTTTCCGTGATCAGTTCTTCGATCACATAGGAAAAATCAGCCGGAAGAGCCTTCCTGACCTTGGAACGGGTATATTTGGAAGCCACCCGTTTGGTGACCTGCACCAGCCTGTGCAGGGTGATCTTAAACCAGTCCTCCAGGATCTCCTGGTCCTCCTCCTGCTGCATCACGAGCTCCAGCTTCTCCTTCGGATAATAGATCAGCGTGGCAAGGCTCCTTTTATCCCGGGCGGTCAGCGTATTGCCGAATTCCTCGTCGATCTTTCTTTTCACGCTTCCCGAACCGTTCTTGAGGACATGATTGAACTGTTCATATTCGCCGTGGATATCCGTCAGGAAATGCTCTGTCCCTTTGGGCAGGCTCATGATGGACTGCAGGTTGATGATCTCCGTCGATGCGGACGCGATCGTCGGAAACTGCTTTGAAAGGCTCCTCAGATAATTCAGCTCCAGTTCTTCCATACTCTCCTCCTCTCCCTCTGCGCTTCCGGCGCGCTTTCCAGGCCAGGCGGCGGCGCGCTTCCGGCACGCCTCCCGGCCGGGCGGCGGCCGTTCAGCCGCCGATCACATCTCCCATATCATACAGCCCCGCCGGCTGGTCCTTTAAAAACTTTGCCGCCTGCAGCGCGCCCTTCGCGAATAC
>DWUW01000286.1 GCA_019120525.1 Candidatus Eisenbergiella stercorigallinarum
ACGTCTTCAGCGAAGAGGAGGTGTTTCCGGAAGGGATCATTACCGTTGCCAACATCCGGAAAGGAACCGGCAATATTGCGGGCGTTACGATCCCGACCTACGAAGGGGCGGATTTTTCCAGAGGGGATTACGATCTGTATGAAACGCCTCTGTGGGTGGATCTGGCCGCGAATCACATGGAGAAGGCGATGGAACTCGATCTGGAAGCGGAAGTGCTGGAGGAACAGGTGCGGCTTCTGCAAAAAGAGCTACTCACCACATCGCAGAGAGTAAACCTGTTTGAAAAGGTGAAAATTCCTGAAACCCGGGAGAATATTAAAAAGATTTCGATTTATATGGCAGACCAGCAGGTCAGCGCAGTCGTCCGCTCTAAAATTTCCAAAAAGAAAATCGCGCAGGCGAATGCGGCTGCCGCCGGAAGGGAGGTGGCGGTTCCATGATCGTACCCATGAAAAAAGTTTCCCTGATCGTACTTGACGGCGAGAGAAAAAACGCGTTGAAAAAGCTGCGGAAGCTTGGTCTTCTGCATATTGAGATCAAAGAGGGAAAAGGGCCGCGCCTTGTGGAGTTGAAGGAACAGATCGCTTCCCTGGAAAAAGGAATATCCGCAGCCGCGGATAAGACGTCCAGGGGTACGGCCCGGAAAGAAGCGGACACACAGAAAGCTGGCATACAGGAAGCCGACATACAGGAAGCCCTTTCCATAGCGGCAAGAATGGATTCGCTCCAGGAAGAGCAGAAGAAATGTTATGCGGATCTTTCCGCATATCAGGCGGAGCTGGAACGGATCAGGGCGTGGGGCGATATCGACCCAAAGGAGATCGCGTTTCTGGCTGAAAAGGGGATCGTCCTTTCCTTCCATGAAATGAGCCCTTCCGTATATGACAGGCTGGGCGATGCTGCCAGGACGATCGTGCTGGAACGGACAAAGGATATCGTGCGTTTTCTCCTTTTAAACGATGGAACGCTTACGGAGGAAGATAAGACCCAGCTGGAGCGCAGCCGGTTCAGACTTCCGGACGTATCGACAGGAGAGCTCCGAAAGAAACTGGAAGACGCCCAAAGGCAGCTGCAGAGCATAAAGGAAGAGCTGGAGGAGCTGGCGGCCTACGGGCCGAGTATGGAACGGGCTGTCGCGGCCCTGAAAAAGGAAGTCGAGTTTGAAACCTATGCCAGCGGAATGGGGGAAGAAGATCTTTCGGAAGACGCTTCCGGAAAGGTTTCGGTGGCTTATCTCGTCGGATTCCTTCCGGCAGAGGATTTGGGCAGACTTCAAAGGATGGCGCGGGAAAACGCCTGGGGGCTTCTGGCGGAAGATCCTACAGAAGAGGACGATGCGCCGACGAAGCTGCGCAACAATAAATTTGTCAGCCTTGTTTATCCTGTGACAGATTTCCTGGGAAGTATGCCAGGGTATTTTGAACCCGATATTTCCGGCTGGTTCCTGGCATTTATCACGATATTCGTCGGCATTATTTTCGGAGATGGCGGTTACGGCCTGCTGATCTGCGGCATAGCGGCTGCATTGATCATGAAGAGCCGTAAAGAGAAAAAGGCAGTTGCCCCGATCGCATGGCTGCTCCTTCTGTTTGGCGGAATGACCCTGGTATGGGGAACCGTTACCTGCTCCTGGTTCGGCCTGGCTGCGGAGGAGCTGCCGGAATGGCTTAAAAAGCTGTCCGTGCCGGTGATCTCCAATGTGTATTCGGATAAGCTCTGGTACCCCTTCTGGACAGGCGGAAAAGCAGGGCTTACCACAAGCCAGAACGTTCAGATCCTGATGTTTACGATCGCGCTGCTGCATCTTCTGATCGCCCATGCGAGCGGGGCGGCAAGGAACCGCGGCTCCCTGAAAATGCTTGGGGATATCGGCTCGATCCTGGAGCTTGTGGGAATGTACTATGTGGTTCTTTCCCTGGTCGTAAACGGAGCGGTATTCGGCCTGGATCTTGTGGTGTCAGGGATTCCGGTGGGGACGATCGCCGTCGCCCTTGTCATCATCGGATTTGCGGTGAATTTTATTTTCGGGAATTATGAGGAAAGCATTCTGCAGTCCGTCCTGGACAGCGTAAAGGATATTGTTTCCATGCTGCTGGGCGTCGTCAATGTATTTTCCGACATCGTTTCCTATATCCGCCTTTGGGCGGTAGGTTTGGCCGGAGCGGCAATCTCCGCGACGATCAATGATATGGTCAGCCCGTTACTTGGACATTTTATCTTCATCATTTTTGCCGTCATTATTCTGGTATTCGGCCATGGGCTTAATATGATCTTAAATGTACTGTCTGTGATCGTTCACGGCATCCGGCTGAATACGCTGGAATTTTCCACGCACATCGGCCTGTCGTGGAGCGGCCATAAATATGAACCATTTGAAGAGTAAAACGTAACCGTTCAGGACGGCGGGAAAACAGAGGGAAAAGGATGCCGCCGTCCGGAACAGTTATAAATTAAAAAAAGGAGATTTTACTATGGACATCGGATTAATTGGAACTGGATTATGTATGAGCATCGCGGCGATCGGTTCATGTATTGGCGTTGTTATCGCGGGAACCACCTGTATCGGAGCATGGAAGAAATGCTACATGAGCAATAAGGCGGCTCCGTTCATCCTCACTTCATTTGCGGGCGCGCCTCTGACGCAGACGATTTACGGTTTCCTTCTGATGCAGACCATGCAGGGCTCCGCTGCGGATCCCCTGCTGAAGCTTTGCATGGGTATCGGGGCCGGCGTGGCGATCGCTTTTTCCGCTGTGATCCAGGGAAAAGCCGGCGCGGCAGGCGCGGACGCCATGGCTGAGACAGGAAAGGGCTTTGCGCAGTACATTACCGTCGTCGGCCTTTGCGAAACCATCGCTCTGTTCGTGCTGGTATTCAGCATGGTTGCCCTTGGATAGCATCCGGTTGTCCCAGGACAGCATCTGGTTGCCCCCGGATAGCATCCGGTTGTCCCAGGACAGCGTCTGGTTGTCTTTGGACAGCATCCGCTGATCCGGCCGGAGACGGTGAAAACTGAGACTGGAAGAGGAGGAAGGGGCCTGCCGGTTCATACCGGTTTTGGTCCCTTCCCTTGATTTTGCCAGGATGCCCCGATACGGTTAAAAATGAAAATTTACATCGTATAACCGTACAAAAAGTCTGAAGTGACGGTTAAAAACAGGTTTTTCTGATTCTTAACCGTACTTTTTTGCTCCAGTTTCGACATCGGTACGGTTAAGTACTCGATTTTCTCATCTGTAACCGTACTTTTGGGCTATCCGGTACGGTCCAAAACAGAATTTTTGATCTTTTAACCGTATCACGTCATAAAAAGTACGGTTCAGAACAGCATTTTCAGGAATTGGATCCGTAAGAAATGGATTT
>DWUW01000287.1 GCA_019120525.1 Candidatus Eisenbergiella stercorigallinarum
GTCCCGCATCCACTGCACGCGCCTGGCGGGAAACAAGGCTGACAACTGGTTCCTGCGCCAGTCCCCGCAGGTGCTTTCCCTGCAGTTTAAGGAAGGCCTGGGTCGCGCGGACCGGGATAACGCCATCGACGTATATATGAGCGACGACTACATGGACGTGCTGGCGGACGGCATCTGGGAGAACACCTTCGCGGTGAAGCCTCCCGTATTTACCAGAGAGGAAAGGCAGGAGTGGCTGAAAAACCTGAGCGGCGTGACCCTCGGCTCCGACGCCTTCTTCCCCTTCTCCGACAACATCGACCGCGCCCGCAGGAGCGGCGTGAAATATGTGGTGCAGCCCGGCGGTTCCGTCCGGGACGACGCGGTGATCGACGCCTGCAACCGTTACGGCATGGCGATGGTATTCACCGGGATCCGGCTGTTCCATCATTGACGGGGAGGAAGAAAGCGTTGATCCTGTTTGTGAATGCCTGTGTCAGGAAAAACTCAAGAACAAAGCGGCTGGCGGAATACCTGCTCTCCCGGATCCCGGGGGAAATCCGGGAGCTGCGTCTGTCAGAAATCGCTTTTCCCGTAACGGATGAAGCCTTTCTGGAAAAAAGAGATCGGCTTACAGCAAAAAAGCAATATGACGATCCGCTGTTTGATCTGGCCCGGCAGTTTGCGGAGGCGGATACCCTTGTGATCGCGGCGCCCTTTTGGGATTTATCTTTTCCGGCCTCGCTCAGGCAATATCTGGAGCAGGTCAATGTGCCGGGGATTACATTTCGGTATACGGAGGAAGGGATTCCCGTGAGTCTGTGCAGAGCGCGAAGGCTGTATTATGTGACCACTGCGGGCGGTTACTACTTCCCGGAGGAATACGGCTACGGCTACGTGAAAGCGCTGGCGGAAAATTTTTACGGGATTTCAGACGTGAGACTGATCCGGGCGGCAGGACTGGATATCGAAGGAATCGATGCGGAGCAGGTCCTGCGGGAGTGCATGGAAAACCTGAAGCTTACCGAACAGACTTTTATCGAATAGATTTATCGATTGGATTTTTATTGAATCGGATCTGTCCCGGAGCCCTGTTTCTCATAAAAAAGCGGGGATCCGGGACAGCATACTTTTCAGCAGAAAAGGAAGGGAAAAGACAATGGAAAAAATGCTTCTGCATGAAAACTGGAAGCTGCGGGAGGTTTCGGCCGGAGATTTTCCGGAAACCGACTGGATTCCCGGAACCGTGCCCGGCAGCGTCTATCAGGATTACCTGAACGAGGGGAAGATGGAGGATCCCTACTGGCGGGTCAACGAGGAGCAGGCGCTGGAGTTGATGAAGCGGGACTTTGAATACCGGACGGTATTTGACGTGCCGGAGGGGATGCTTTCGCGTGACGAGGTGATTCTGCATTTTGACGGGATCGATACGGTGGCGGATATCTGCCTGAACGGGCAGACGTTGGGCCATGTGGAAAACATGCACCGTACCTGGGAATACCGGGTGAAGGGGCTTCTGAAGAAGGAGGAAAATGAGCTGTCCGTGAGGATTTCCTCCCCCGTGAACTATATTTATGACCGGTATGAAAAGGACCCGCTGATCGTGGCAAGCTCCGACGCCATGCGCGGCTGCTCCTACCTGAGAAAGGCCCACTGTATGTTCGGCTGGGACTGGGGCCCCCGCCTTCCCGACGCCGGAATCTGGCGGCCGGTGAGCCTGCTCGGCGTGGACGCGGCCAGATTTGACAATGTGTATGTGACCCAGAATCATGAACCGGATCGGGTGACGTTATATTTTCAGGCGGATGTTGAGCTTTTGGGAGCGGAGCGGCTGTACCGCCTGGGCGGGAACGGAGCGCAGAAGGATGCGGCCAGGCTTGCGCAGGAAGGCATGGAAGTTTGTATCACTGTGACCGCTCCGGACGGAAGCGTACAGACGGTGGAAGCGGGCCGGATGCAGACTGTGATCGAAAACCCGCAGCTCTGGTGGCCGAACGGCTATGGAGAGCAGCCTCTGTACAGCGTGAAAGCGGAGCTGTGCTGCGGGGGAACGGTTCTGGATGTGTGGGAAAAGAGGATCGGCCTGCGGACAATGACCGTAACGCGCGAAAAGGACCAGTGGGGAGAAAGCTTCTGCCATGAGGTGAACGGCGTGCGTATTTTTGCCATGGGCGCGGATTATATTCCGGAGGACAACATCCTGCCCCGTGTGACGCCGGAGCGGACCCATGAGCTTCTGACGCAGGCGAAAAACGCCCATTTCAACTGCATCCGCGTCTGGGGCGGCGGCCATTATCCGGCGGACGCCTTCTGGGACGCCTGCGACGAGCTGGGCCTGATCGTGTGGGAGGACTTCATGTTCGCCTGCTGCGTGTATGACCTGACGGAGGAATTTGAGGCAAATATCCGGGCAGAGTTCATCGATAACGTTAAACGGATCCGCAACCACGCCAGCCTTGGCCTGTGGTGCGGGAACAACGAAATGGAGCTGTTTCTTGCGGACAACCCTGCAGAATGGTGCTTAAAGCACAGCCAGCTTGCCGATTATATCAAAATGTATGAATACATCATTCCGCAGATCCTGAAGGAGTATGATCCGCAGACCTTCTACTGGCCTGCGAGCCCATCCTCCGGCGGCAGCTTTGATATGCCGAACGATGAGAACCGGGGAGATGTGCATTATTGGGATGTGTGGCATGGGAACAAACCCATCACGGAATACCGGAAATTCTTCTTCCGGTATGTGTCGGAATTCGGCTTCCAGTCCTTCCCTGCCCTGAAAACGGTGGAGACCTTCACCCTGCCGGAGGACCGGAATATTTTCTCCTATGTGATGGAAAAGCACCAGCGCAACCAGTCCGCAAACGGGAAGATCATGAACTACATGGAGCAGACCTTCCTGTATCCCAATGATTTTGACACCCTGCTGTACGCCTCCCAGCTTCTGCAGGCGGAAGCCATGCGCTACGGCGTGGAGCATTTCCGCAGGAACCGGGGCCGCTGCATGGGAACCATCATCTGGCAGCTGAACGACTGCTGGCCGGTGGCGAGCTGGGCCATGATCGACTACGAAGGCCGCTGGAAGGCAGTGCAGTATTACGCGAAGCGTTTCTTCGCGCCGCTGATGATCTCCTGCGAGGAGGAAGGGATCCTGTCGCAGGACACCAATGTGAACGCGGAGCCCTTTGAACTGAAAAAATCCATCCGCCTCTGCGTCAGCAATGAAAGTATGCAGGATCATCAGGCGACGGTACGCTGGCAGCTGCGGGACGCTTCCGGACAGGTGAAGGAGGCCCATGAAGAAGAGGTCTGCGTGAAGGCGCTTTCCAGCGAATGGCTGGAGAAGGTTCCCCTGCAGCATGCCCAGACCAGAAGGGATTATGTGTCCTATGAGCTTTGGGAAAACGGGGAAACCGTATCCGCGGGAAGCGTGCTGTTCTGCGCGCCCAAGCACTTTGCGTTTGAGAACCCGCATCTGAGAGCGGAAGCCGTGGGAAGCGATGAGATCCTGGTGACGGCGGACGCTTACGCCAAGAGCGTGGAGATCCGAAACGAAGACGATACCCTGCTGCTTTCCGACAATTATTTCGACATGAATCCGGGAACCAGAAGGCTGAAGGTGCTGAAGGGGGCGCCGGAAGGGCTGGCGGCAAGAAGCGTGTTTGATATCCGATAAGGACGGCGGCGGTTTCACCGGCAATGGAGAGAAAAGGCGGCAATCTTACTGGCTTTAGACGGTGGGCTAAGGTAGCCAAAAGTGGCGGCTTGTATTATACTTGTGCCATGGGAACATGGAAATTAAAAACAGACCCGAAGCATGATGGGATCTGAAGGAAACAGGAAAGGAAACGCATGGCGGAGATCAGGAAATATATTCTGAAGCATAAGAATATATCAGTTGCGGCCCTCACGCTGGACTGCGTGACCGGCGGGATCCTGTCGGTGGAGCAGGTTTTTACGGAAGCGCACGTACCGGTGGGCGTTCCTGTGAAAAAGGGGCGCATCGACAGAGGGGCCTTAAACGCGTGGTGGAGCGGCCGGGCGATCCCGGCCAGCAGGTCGGGACTGAAGGAAGCGCTGTCCCGGATGGAAATTTCGCAGCCGCAGCTTCTGCTGGAAAAATGTCTGGGCCTCAGCCTGTCCGATCAGTACTGGATCTGTCCGGAAGAAAGCAAGCTTCGCTGGGAGAAGGTCAATTTTTTCCAGAATCCGTTTTCCGGGGATGTGGGAAAGATTCTGTTTGGAAGAAATGTGGATACTGCTGCGGTCAGTCTGATGTCGCCGGACAATACCTCGGACGGCTGGCTGAAAAAGAGATGGATCCTGGCGGATGGAAAGCGCTGCCTGATCAAGGGCGGGAGCGGGACTGTGCAGCAGGAGCCATACAATGAAGCGCTTGCGTCCCGATTGATGGAAAGGCTGAATATTCCGCATGTTTCCTATCGGCTGCTGGTGGAAGGCGGATATCCCTACAGCATATGCGACGATTTTATCACGCCGGATACGGAGCTGATCAGCGCCTGGTACATCATGCGGACTTGTCGGAAGCCAAATCATGTTTCGATATACAGGCATTATCTGAACTGCTGTGAGACGCTGGGGATTCCGGGAATGCAGGAGGCGCTGGATCGGATGCTGGTCCTGGATTATCTGATCGTCAATGAGGACAGGCATCAGAATAATTTCGGAGTGATCCGGAATGCCGATACGCTGGAATACCTGGGGGCCGCGCCCATCTATGACAGCGGAACCTCGCTCTGGTTCGATAAACCGACGGCCATGATACGGGCGGATGCCAAAACGATATGCAAGCCGTTCAAGACCAGCCATGAGGAGCAGATCGGACTGGTACAGGATTTTGACTGGCTGGATTTTTTCGCGCTGAAGGGAATCGAAGAAGAGCTTCGGGAGCTGGTAAGGGGCTCCCTGTTCATCGACGAAGCGCGGTGCGACGCTCTGTGCAGGGGACTGGCGGGAAGAGTTGACATGCTGAAAAAGCACGTGGACAGCCGTTTCCGAAATGCCGCTTTCCCGGTGGAAGCGGCGACGCGCGTAAGGGACGGTGAGGCGCAGGAAACAGGGCTGCGGGAAACAAAGCTGCAGAAAACGGAAGATACACGAAACGATGTGAAACAGGATATTGCCTACAGTGGTAATATTGATTTCAAACCCGAAGCAGAATACAACGATATGATGAAAGCAAAAAGAAATGCCGGGTATCTTGCTATGCTGGATAAATCTATGGCAGAAGCGGAAGCCGGTGGTTTCATTATGAGGAGTAATGGCAGAATGAAATTCTGAAGCGGATCATGGAAGGCTAGAGGAAAAAGCCGGACATTCTCTATCGTGCGGCCCCGTGGAAACGGGACCGCATAAGTTGTTATCAGCAATAATCTGTCGAAGCTGTTTCTTAGCTGCCGGCATAAAAATACTCCTTTTCAATAAGCATTCAAATTCAGGATTCCCTGTTTATTTCCCGAAAAAAAGCATTAAAATCGCAATCTAATATTTCTGTCAGTGCAACCAGCAGATCTACGCTCGGATTATTTAACCCAAGCTCTATCTTACTGTATGTGCCGGTACTGACTTCAAGTCCTTTGAGCTGAAGCTTGGCTACGACATCTCTGTTTCGGAGCCCTTTATTCATCCGAAGCCTTCGTATATTTGTTCCTACCAGAGGATTTTTACGCTGATTTATCCGTTCCATATCATCACCTTTTGGATAGTGTACTCAAACTTCGCACTGGAATAAGTGCCTGTGCACTTTGAAAATTCAATAAGTTCTGGCAATAAAATAGCATGAAACCGTCTGGTTTGGTATAATTGAATTGACCAAAAACAATTACAACCGGAGGCTCATGCTATGAATAACAGTATAACACAAACGAACCAAAATGATAAGCAGATTTCAAAATCTATTAAAAGATTTTTTCCCGACTTTGCCACTTTATAGAAAACGAATCTTCCAGAAA
>DWUW01000288.1 GCA_019120525.1 Candidatus Eisenbergiella stercorigallinarum
CAGACCTCAGTGGCTGACCATGGAACAGGCCGTCAAGCACTGCACCCAGGGCATCGGCATCTGGGAGTGGGCGAGCAACGACGCCGGGGAAGAGCCGGACATCGTGATGGCATGCTGCGGCGATACGCCTACCCTGGAAACCCTGGCGGCTGTCACCATCCTCAGGGACGCGCTCCCCGAGCTGAAGATCCGCGTGATCAACGTGGTAGACCTGATGAAGCTGCAGCCCTCCACCATGCATCCGCATGGCCTGACCGACGCGGATTACAACGCGCTGTTCACCAAGGACCGGCCCATCATCTTCGCTTTCCACGGCTATCCTACGCTCATCCACGAGCTGACCTACTGCCGGGAAAACCGCAACATCCATGTATACGGCTACAAGGAAGAGGGCACCATCACCACGCCTTTCGATATGCGCGTGCAGAATGAGATCGACCGCTTCAGCCTGGTGAAGAACGCCATCCAGAACCTGCCTCAGCTTGGAAACCGCGGCTCCTACCTGATCCAGCAGATGAACGACAAGCTGGTGGAGCATAAGCAGTACATCCATGAATACGGCATTGATCTGCCGGAGGTACGCGACTGGAAGTGGCATACGCCGGAAGCAAAATAAGCCCTGTCTTTTCACAATTTAAACTGCCGGACCGGCGCAGGAAACCCTGCGCCGGTTTTTTTCGTAAAATCCTGCTCTCACTGTATTGACTTTTTCCGTCTACCCTGCCATAATACATGCTGCATACGGCAAGCCCTCTTCCTGCAAAGGGAAAGGAGTCCGTGTCTTTTGGGGATTAGGAGATCATTTCAAAAACATAACAGGGTGTTGTTTAAGATATAGCTGGGCATCACTATATCTTAGGCAGCTTTTTTTCTACCTTTTTTCAGGAAGCCGGGCGGACAGGGACGATGCCCGGCGGAAGGGTACGGCAATGGATCGTTTCAGAGGAAAATACCGACATGAACAGAAATACCTGGTGGATGAAAGGGATATCGCCCTCATCACTTCCAGGATCCGCCCTCTCATGAAACCGGACGCCTTTCATCCGGAAGGCGCTTACCGGATCCGGAGCGTATATTTTGACGACTGGCAGGATACGGCCCTCCGGGAAAATCTAAACGGCGTATCTCCGCGCAGCAAATTCCGGATCCGGATCTATGATGAGAACATGGATTTCATCCAGCTGGAGCAGAAGCACAAGGACCATGACCTGACCCTGAAAAAAAGCTGCTCCCTTACCGCGGCGGAATGCCTGGAGCTTCTGAGCGGGAGAACGGTACGCCCTTCCGGGAAAAGCAGGCCATTGCTTACCCTGCTGCAGGCGCAGATGCTGGCACGCCGGCTCCGGCCGCGGATCCTGGTGGAATATGAGCGGACCGCCTATACCTGCCCGGAGGGAAATGTGCGCGTCACCTTTGACAGAAACCTGGCTTCCTCCGGATATCTCCTCCGGCTTTCGGATCCGGCGCTCCCCAGGCGTCCCGTAATGCCGGCCGGCCTGCATATCATGGAGGTAAAATACGACGAGTTTCTTCCTTCCCATATCCGGAAGGCGCTGGATACGGGGAAGCTGGAACGGACCGCTTTTTCCAAGTACGCCCTCTGCCGCAGATACGCGTCCGGCTGTCCTTCCTGAGCAAGGACATACGCCGCCGCATACGGCCGCGGCAGGAAGATCATGTGACGAATATGACAAAGAAAGGACATCTTCCCTATGAGTTTTCAGGATATCATTAAAAATTCTTTCCTTGAGACGATGGAAAACAACACACTGTCTACCTCTTCCATCTGTATCACGCTGGGCATCGCCATACTGTTCGGTCTTTATATCCATGCGGTTTATTATCTTTCCCAGAAAAAAGGCTTTTACAGCAAGCAGTTCAACATCGTGCTTGGCGTTCTTCCCATTATTACCGCAGGCATCATCCTTGCCATGCAGTCCAATCTGATCATCTCCCTCGGCATGGTGGGCGCGCTGTCCATTGTCCGGTTCCGTACTGCTGTCAAGGAGCCCAAGGATCTCCTCTTCCTGTTCTGGTCCATCGGGATCGGCATCATCCTGGGGGCGCGCAACTATGAACTGGCTCTGCTCATCTGCCTGGTCGTAACCCTTCTCCTGTTCCTTCTGGAACTGATCCCGGACAGCCGGCCTTCCCTGCTCCTCGTAGTCAATATGGCCCGGGAAGGCAGGGAGGATGAACTCATGTCGGTTGTGGGCAGATATGCCAAAAACGCCCGGGTCAGATCCCGCAGCCGTACCATGGACGGCACGGACCTGGTCATTGAATGCCGTACCAGGCAGGAAAGCGAATTCCTGGAAGCCGTTTCCGCCCTCCACTATGTACAGAACGCTTCCCTGATCGCCCACGACGGTGAAGCTGTCTATTAAGAAGCATCCGTCCGCCAGGAGGTCAACATGAGTAAAAAATGGAAAGCGCTGTGTCTGCTTCTGCTGTCAGGGATCTTTCTCCTTTTTTTCCTGTCCGGGCTGAAGCAGACGCGGACCGTCTATATCAATACACGCCCCGACGGCGGCTCCATTCCCGCCACAGCCCAGCTTACCAATGGGGAAGCCGTCGTTTCCATCGACGCCTGGCGTTCGCAGTCGGGGATGTCCTATCTTTTCCTGCCCTCCTGGGCAGAAGACCGTCTCCTGCAGACGGACGGGGAGGCTTCTCTCACCATCCTGACCGGTTCGGATATTCCTTCCGTCTTCCTTACCCTGAAGCATGACCTTTCCCACATCGCCTCTGACAAGGAGCAGTCAGATTCCGGCCAGGCCCTCATCCTGGACGCGGACGGGGAAACCGTCTATTCCGGAGGCCTCGCGCGGATCAAAGGACGCGGGAACACCAGCTGGGAACAGGATAAAAAGCCTTATAACATCACTCTGGAAAATTCCGTTTCCATTCCCGGCATGTCCGGGCAGTCAGCGGCCTATTCCCTGATCTCTTCCAGCGACCTCACGTTCCTGCGCAACCGCATTTCCAGTGAGATGGGGGTGCTTGCGGGCACTTCCGCCATGCCCTCCATCCTGGTCAACCTGTATATCAACAACAGCTTTGAAGGCGTATATGAACTCTGTCAGCGGATCACACCGAAAACCCTGGGGATCACGGATCTGGAGGAGCTGACCGCGCAGTCCAATCCCCTGCAGGATATCGAAACCCTGGACCAGCTTACCACAGGGCTTACCCTGGACGACTGGAATCAGTCCATCACCGGTAAATGGTGGGATTATGAAAACAATCCTGAAGACATTACCGGCGGTTATATCCTGGAATCAGACAATGCCATGCGTTATACCGATGAGGACAGCGGATTCATCCTGGACAGCGGGGCCTATATGGTTTCCAAGTCCCCATCCCACCTGACAGAAGCGCAGTACCAGTATATCCGTTCCTATATACAGGAATGTGAAAACGTCATGCGCCAGAGCGTGGGGCTGGACGACTGCCAGGCGCTTTCCGCCCTGATCGATATCCCCAGCTTTGTGGGCAAATATCTGGTGGAAGAAGTGAGCAAGAATATCGACTGTTCCGCCACCAGCCAGTATTTTTACAAGGACCGGAACGGGATCCTCTATGCCGGCCCTGTCTGGGACTATGACTGGGCATACGGCGTGGAGCGCATTCAGGAGGATATCGACTATATGGACCCGGAGGGCTTTTCCGCCAGGGAGATC
>DWUW01000289.1 GCA_019120525.1 Candidatus Eisenbergiella stercorigallinarum
AAACGACGGGTTCTGCATCCAGGAAACCGCCCCATAAGGAAGCGAGATCCAGAACCTGGCATTCACATACTGGCCATATTCCCGCATCAGACGGATATCCTTCGGCCAGTTCATCCGCGAAAGGATGACATCCGGCACCACGTCGTTCAGCTCGTTCACCAGGCGCTCCGGCTGCCCGCCAAAATCCTCAAAGGCTCCGCGGCCCCTGATATAGAGATTCCCCTGATATTCCTGTATCAGCTCCTCCAGCACCTCCAGTTCCGCCTGTGTATCCGCAAGCAGGTAAACCCTGTTGCGGTTCCGGGACAGCTTGCGCAGCAGCTCCCGCAGATAGACCTTCTCATCAATCTCCCTGATCCGGCTCCTGGCCGCAATGCCCGCCGCCTCAAGCAGGTCCGGTTCCGTGCATACCGTCATATCCAGCTGCTCCAGGCATTCCTTCAGCGATTCATCCTTTGATGCCTGCGCGATCTGCGCGCTGGAAATATACGCGGCAGTATTCAGCCCTCCGCTTCCGAGGAAGCGGTCCGTATTGCGCAGCGCCTCCCGCGCCGGACAGTCATAAAGGGTGATCCCCAAAATTGTAAACTTCTGCATACCTTCCCCAATCTCACAAGAGCGCCAGCAGGATCATATAGGCAAGGCAGAGCGCGACGCCCGCGACAAGGGAAGTGCTGACAAGCTTTCCCCTCTTCCCGCCTCTTTTTCTCTCCTGCCAGAGCCAGCGCACATACTCCCCTCGCCCTTCATTCCCGCACAGCCAGGCCAGTACGCAGCCCGCCAGGGCCGTACAGACCACGGCAAGCACCAGATAAACACCGATCGCCGGAAGCAGCTCCCGCGGCCCCGTTGCCGCCTGGGCCTGCTCCTCCAGCAGCCACGGGAAAAAGCTGCTGTATACATACATCAAAACCACCGACTGGGCATTAAAGATCATATGCATCAGCATCGGCGCGAGAAGGCTTCCCGTCGCCTCCATCAGGAGCGCCATGGCTACGCCCAGCGCGAACGCGTAGGGAGCCTGGTTGAAATTCATATGGATCAGCCCAAACAGCAGGGCAGAAAGCAGCACGGCCTTCAGCGCGTTTCCGCTCTTCAGATATCCCCGGTAAAGGATCCCCCGGAAAGCGATCTCCTCGCATGCCGGCCCGAAGACAGCCATCATGAAAAACATGACAGGAAACGGATATTCCAGAAGCTGGCCGCTCATATCCACAACCGTATTGTCAACAAACAGCATGCTGACCGCATTCAGTAAAGTGGCCATGGGGCCCATCAGGAAGGTGAATACAACCACCATCAGGACCGATGTGAACTTAAGCCCGTGAAAACACAGGACCCGGTTCGGCCTTTCCCCGGAAAGCAGAAGGGCAAAAAAAGCAGGGACCACCAGCATCATCTCGCTGATAAAAAGGTTCAGAAGAACGCTCATGGATGTTATTCTTCCAGCCAGGAGCACGATCACTACGGCAAAATGCAGCAGCACCATGCCCAGGAATCCCCGGTTTGCTTTTCTGTAATTCATCCGTCATCCCTTCCTTCCCTGCGCCGTTTCCTTATTTCTTCCGGATCCCCGTCTGCGTGATCTCTATCCTTCCTTCTTTTAAAAGGTGTCCCACCGCTCTTTTGAACTCGTTCTTGCTCATCTGCATTTTCGCCCGGATCAGCTCCGGCGCCGCCTTATCGTTAAAGGGAAGCGCTCCGCCGGACTGCCCGATTGCCTCCATAACGCGCTCCGCGTCCTTTCCGATCATCAGATAAGCCTTATCCCGCACGCTCAGGTCCAGCTTGCCGTCCTCGTGGACAGCCGCCACCCTGGCTTCGATCCGCTCTCCCGCCTTCAGCTGCCCGTACATCTCCCGCGGCGGGATCAGCGCCGAATATTTATCGTCCACCGCCACAAAAGCGCCGAACTGCCGGCTGATCTCATACAGATATCCCGTCACCCGGTCGTCCTTCTGATAGGGGCTGTCCGTCCTGAGATAGTGATAGAGCTTCATGGTCGCGCAGAGCCTGCCGCTCTTATCCACATACAGCGCCACCGGAAAGCTCTCCCCCACCTTCACCGGCCTGGTCTGCTCCCGGAAAGGGAGGAAAAGATCCTTTTCCAGCCCCCAGGAAAGAAACGCGCCCACCTTTCCCGTCTGCGCCACCGTGAGCACCGCCACATCGCCCACGCACAGCGCCGGCTGCGCCGTAGTAGAGATCAGCCTGTCCTTTGAATCCCGGTAAACGAACACCTCCAGCTCATCTCCCACCGAGCAGCCCGCCGGGACCTGCCTGGCAGGAAGCAGCACCCGTTCCTCCGGACTTCCTTCCGGCGCCAGGTATACGCCGAATTCAACCCTTTTCACAACCTGAAGCTTCTGTTTTTTCCCAACCTCTATCCGCATGCTCAACCTCTCGCTTTTCTTCTGAATTCCACGATCGCGTAGGGCTGTCCCGACACATCGCAGAGAGATACGCCCACCCGGTCCTCCTCCGTGAAGGCCTCCGGGACGATACAGTCGTTTAACAGCGCCGACTTCTTATACTCCGCCCGCATCTGGCCGATCTCAAAGCCCTCCGGCAGATAATCCTGCGCCATATGGATGTACTGCCCGTTGTTCACATGATGGTTGCTGTCCAGATGCTGCTTTCCCACATAAAAGGCCGGGTGCTTCTCACCCGTCCGGTCAAAGCGGATCTTGCGCGGCTCATACGTCATATCCAGCTTCTCCTCCAGCCGGTACGCGTCCGTCATCTCCCGCGTCGGCCTTGCCGGAAGCCCCGTATGCACATCGATCAGCGTCCAGATGGAATTGGCCCGAACAATCTTCTTCCCCGCCTCATCCGCGATGAAAAAATTACGGAAGCCCAGGAAGCTCTTAAAATCATAAGGGAAGGTTCCCACTGTAATCCTCTCGCACAGCCCGGGATACCGGTCGATCACGATCTGCCAGTAAGACATTACCCACAGCATCCCGACGCGCTCCAGATATTCAATCCCCACTCCCAGCTCCTCCGACTGGAACGTGGAGCAGTCCTGAAAATAATCCACGATCGACGCGATGGAAAGCTTCCTGTCCGCGTCCAGCTCGCTGTATCTGACCTGTGACTGAAATGTATACATGTTTCCCTTCCTTTTCCTGCCGCCGCGCATTTTGCCGTTTTTTTCCGGCCTGTCTTTTTATTATACGCAATTACGGCTCATTGTACAAGATTTATGTTTCGATGCCGCCGGGCAGAAAAATACCCCGGCAGTTCTTCTCTGCCGGGGTTTTCCAAGCAGGGCTACAAGGATTCGAACCTTGAAATGACGGAGTCAGAGTCCGTTGCCTTACCGTTTGGCGATAGCCCTTTATCATGATCTGTCGCAAGCGTTGTGTCACCTGCAAGAATGAATTATATACGATAACCGTAAGTTTTGCAAGCACTTTTTTTAAAAAAAGGAAATTTTTTTCCCAAAGCCCCTGCCTTCTTTGATCTTCCGCGTCATTGCGCCGCCTGCGGCCTGTCTGACAGGGCCGCAGGCGGCGAACATCTTCGGACGCTGTTTTGATACCGGCGCCGCTTTATACCTCAAACATCAGATCTCCATAGGTCGGGAACGGCCAGTCTTCCTTATCCACCAGCATCTCCAGCTCGTCGGCAGGCTTTCTCAGCGCCTCCATGGCCGGCATCACCTGATCCTTGTAGAAGAAGGCCTGTTCCTTTCCGTCCGCCATGGCGGAGGCTTCCGCTTCCGTCTTCTGCAGGGCGGCAAGGGCTTCCCTCATCTCGGTAAGCTTACCGTTCACGCGGGCCAGAAGTTCCGCCTGCACGGCAGGCTCCACACCGGCCGCCCTCACATCCAGGACTGCCTTCGCCAGCTTCTGCGTATAGCCGGCCACAGCGGGGATGATCTGCTTGGAAGCCATATCGATCATGGTCAGGGCCTCGATGTTGATGCTCTTCGCGTAGGTCTCATACTGCACTTCTTCCCGGGCTTCCAGCTCCGCCCTGGTGAAAATATGGAATTTTTCAAACAGCTTCACAGCCTTTTCCGTGGTGAGCGCGCCCGCGGATTCCACCATGGAGCGGATATTGGGAAGCCCTCTGCGCTCCGCCTCCCGCACCCATTCGTCGGAATAGCCGTTTCCGTTGAAAATAATGCGGCAGTGGGCCGTCATATACTCCTTGATCAGGTCATGGACCGCCATCTCAAAGTCCTCCGCCTTCTCAAGGATGTCCGCAGCCTCGCAGAAGGCTTCCGCCACGATGGCGTTCAGCACCGTATTGGGGCTGGCGATGGAATCGGAGGAGCCAACCATACGGAACTCAAACTTATTTCCGGTAAAGGCAAAGGGTGAGGTACGGTTGCGGTCAGTGGCGTCCTTGGGCAGGTCGGGCAGGGTGGAAACACCGGTCATCAGCTTGCCGCCAAGCAGGCAGGAACGGGCCTCACCGGTTTCGATCAGCTGCTTCACCACATCCTCCAGCTGGTCGCCCAGGAATACGGAAATGATGGCCGGAGGAGCCTCGTTGGCTCCCAGCCTGTGGTCATTTCCCACATCCGCCGCGCTCTGGCGCAGCAGGTCCGCATGGATATCCACCGCCTTCAGGATGCAGGCGAGCACCAGCAGGAACTGGATGTTTTCATTGGGCGTCTCGCCGGGATCCAGCAGGTTCATGCCGTCATCCGTGGTGATGGACCAGTTGTTGTGCTTGCCGGAGCCGTTCACGCCGGCAAAGGGCTTCTCGTTCAGCAGGCATCTGAGCCCGTGGCGCTCCGCCACCTTCTTCATGGTCTCCATCACGATCTGGTTGTGATCCACCGCGATATTCACCGTCTCATAGATGGGCGCCAGCTCATGCTGGGCTGGAGCCACCTCGTTGTGCTGGGTCTTCGCGGTCACACCCAGCTTCCACAGCTCTATGTTCAGATCCTTCATGAACGCGCCGATCCGTTCCCGGATGACGCCGAAGTAATGGTCGTCCATTTCCTGGCCCTTGGGGGCGGGAGCTCCGAACAGGGTACGTCCCGCAAAGATCAGGTCTTCCCTCTTCAGATATTTCTGGCGGTCGATCAGGAAATATTCCTGCTCCGGCCCCACGGAAGGCGTCACTTTGGTAGCCCTGGTGTTCCCGAAGAGCCGCACGATGCGCAGTGCCTGCTCACTGAGAGCTTCCATGGAACGCAGCAGGGGCGTTTTCTTATCCAGCGCCTCTCCGGTATAGGAGCAGAACGCCGTGGGGATGCAGAGGATCACGCCCGTCGCGTCCTCCTTCAGGAAGGCCGGGGATGTGATGTCCCACGCGGTATAGCCCCTCGCCTCAAAGGTCGCGCGCAGGCCGCCCGACGGGAAGCTGGACGCGTCCGGCTCGCCCTTGATCAGCTCTTTTCCGGAAAACTCCATCAGCATCTTTCCGTTCTCATCCGGATGGCTGACAAAGGAGTCGTGCTTCTCCGCCGTGATTCCGGTCAGCGGCTGGAACCAGTGGGTATAATGGGTGGCGCCGTTTTCCACCGCCCAGTCCTTCATCGCTTTCGCCACGATATCAGCGGTTGCCAGGGACAGCTCGCCCCCCTGCTCCATGACCTTTTTGACTTCTTTGAAAACATTCTTCGGAAGCCGTTCCCGCATCGTGCCAAGATTGAACACATTTTTTCCAAACAGTTCTTCCACGTTCAAAAGCTCGCTCATAAACTCCTCCATTCCGCCGTCCGGGGACGGCTGACCGACGTTCTTTGCGTGACCGCGCATTTTCCGCACCTCCTGCAGGGAACCCTTTACGAAAACGCTTTTCTTTTTCGTAAAAAAAGATGCTCCAAAAACCCTTTTGGAACATCTTTGTTCATGATATCACTATTCAGAAATCCGCTTTCACGTTACTTACCATACCTCTTTTCCGCCCAAAATGCAAGCGAAAAAATGAATTTTGGATGCTTTCACAAAAATCTGCGCGGATTTCCGCCTTCTGCGGGTCAGATTATCATAAAACAGCCGTCCGGTTTTTCTGCTCCATATTATCATAATCCCCCCGCCTGGGGCAACTGTTTTTCCATCCGGAGCAGATCATATTTCTCCGCCGGCGCGGAAAGCCTTACCCGAAGCCGCTGCTTCGCGTGGGGGGCGCTCTCCATCTCCTGTCCGTCCCCGTCCAGGATGCGTTCCACGCGGGCGGGAACATCCCGTCCGTCCGGCTTCATGATCTCGATCTCATCTCCCACACAGAACTTGTTGCGCTGCTCAAGGAAGAGCAGCCCGTCTTCCCCGACCGCTTCCACAATGCCCAGATATACCGCTTCGCTGATATAGGTGCTGTTATCGTAGATCTGGGATTCCTGCGTGGGCCTTCCGAAATAAAAGCCGGTATTGAACTTCCGGTAAGTGCATTTCCCGATCTCATGCAGATACCAGTCCATGTTCGCCCGGTATGCTTCCTCCCCGCCGCTCAGGTAATCGTCGATGGCCTTCCGGTAGGTCCTGGCTACCGTCGCCACATAGAGCGCCGTCTTCATCCGTCCCTCTATCTTGAAGCTGTCTATCCCCGCGCCGATCAGCTCCGGGATATGTCCGATCATGCACAGATCGCCGGAGTTAAAAATATAGGTCCCCCGCTCGTTTTCATAAACGGGAAGATATTCTCCCGGCCGGGTCTCCTCTACCACCGCATATTTCCAGCGGCAGGGATGGGTGCAGGCTCCCTGATTGGCATCCCGCCCGGTAAAATAATTGCTCAGAAGGCACCTTCCGGAATAGGAGATGCACATGGCGCCGTGCACAAAGCTCTCGATCTCCATCTCCTCCGGAATGTTGGCCCGGATCTCCGAAAGCTCCTTAAGCGTCAGCTCCCTGGCGGACACCACCCGCTTCGCCCCCAGCTCCCACCAGAAGCGGTAGGTCATATAGTTGGTATTGTTGGCCTGGGTGGAAATATGGATCTCCGCTTCCGGCCAGACCTTCCTGGCCAGCGTGAACATGCCCGGGTCCGAAATGATCAGGGCATCCGGCCCGATTTCCTTCAGTTCCTTAAAATATGCCTCCGCTCCCTCCAGGTCCCGGTTATGGGCAAAAATATTGGCGGTCACATATACCTTCACGCCCCGCCCGTGCGCGAAGCGGATGCCCTCCGCCATATCCTCCGCGGAAAAGTTCTTCGCCTTCGCCCGAAGCCCGAACGCTTCTCCGCCGATATATACCGCGTCCGCCCCGAAGGTCACCGCCGTTTTCAGGACCTCCAGGCTTCCGGCCGGGATCAGAAGCTCCGGCCTTTTCTTTGTATCTTTCATCGTTCTATTCCTTTTCCCGCTTTACGCTGACCGCCACGCCGTCCCCCACAGGAAGGATGGAAGTCACCAGCGCAGGATGATGCTTGATCTCATACAGGTATTCCCTCATCCGGGTATGGATGGTGCGGTTTCTTCTCGTCACCGCGTAGCGGGATTCCAGGATATCCCCGTCCTGAAGCACGTTATCCGATACCAGCAGGCCGCCGTCCGAAAGCAGGCGCAGCACCTGCGGAAGAAGGGCGGGATACTGCCCCTTCGCCGCGTCCATGAAGATAAGGTCATAGGGTCCGGACAAACCTTCCAATACCAGGGCAGCATCTCCCTCAAGCAGCGTGATCCGCTCTTCTCTCCCAAACCTGCGGAAATTCTCCCTGGCGACGGGAATCCTTTTTTCATATTTTTCAATCGTTGTGATATGACAACCCTCCGGCGCGTATTCGCTCATACAGAGCGCAGAAAAACCAATCGCCGTTCCCACCTCCAGGATCTCAGAAGGCCGCTTTGCCGCGATCAGCGTCCTCAGCAGGCTCTGGGTTTCCGGTCGGATCACCGGCACATTGGTTTTCCTTGCTTCCTTCTCCAGTTCATTCAGCCAGGCGGGATTGCCCGCGTCCAGGGAATTGAGGAAGGCTGTCAGACGTTCCTCCAGAATCATCGCAGTCTCTTGTCCTTCCGCATTCCGTCATTCCTCCGGGCGGGACGCCGACATGGTCTCGATCATCTCCTCCGGCGTCTGGGAGGTATTCAGCGTGTAGGTCCCAGGCTGGATCCCGCTCTTAAAGCCAACAAGCTTCTCCTGGATCACAAAGAGCCCCGCGTCCCGGATCAGCCCGGCCTGTTCCAGTTTATCCGCCACATCCCGCACGCTGTCCGTCTCCTCCACCGTAATCGGGATATCCGTCCCGGGCGCTTCCGCCATCGGCTGCTCCCCGAAGATCCGCTCACCGTAGGTATACGCCATGCTTCCAAGGCGGTAGACCACCATAACGATCAGTACCACGGCCACGATCTTCACCACGGTATACACCGCGTTTCCGGCGACCTCTGTTCTCTTTTTTACCGCACGTCTTCTGCTGCTACTCAAAATCCACCGCCTCTGCCAGCTTTACATCGATTTCCTGCATCATCCGGCAAAATGCCAGTTCCGCGTCCAGGAATTCCTCCACCAGAGGATCCTCCCGGAATTTCTCATATTCTCTCTCAAAAGCTTCCATTTTGTCAAGCAGATCTTCCGTGTACGCGGAATTCTGCAGTTCAAAATTCCGCATGCGGTAATCGTCGATCTTCTCCCGCATGTTCCCGGCGTTATCCACTCTTTCGCTCTGTCTCCGGTATTCCTTATAGATCTCGGAGTCCCGGATAGCCTGTGCCAGCTGCTTCAGCGCCTCCTGTACTTCCACTTTCTTCACTCCGTTCCACGCGTCACACGTCCATGATAATAGGAAGGATCATGGGACGGCGCTTCGTTTTTTTCCAGATATAGTCGCCGAGGGAATCCTTGACGGCAGACTTGATCCTGCCCCAGTCGGTGCAGCCCTTTCCGATGCAGCGGTCCAGCACATCCCGCATCAGCTCCTGCGCCTCGTCCATCAGCTCGTCCGATTCCTTCACATACACAAAGCCGCGGGAAACCAGGTCCGGTCCGCCCACCAGCTGCCCGCTTGCGCTGTCCAGCGCCAGCGCGACGATCATGATCCCGTCCTCCGCCAGATGCTGACGGTCCCTGAGCACCACATTTCCCACGTCCCCGACGCCGAGGCCGTCCACCAGGATCGCGCCCACCTGGACACGCCCGGTCACCTGGGCCTTTTCACTGTCCAGCTCCAGCACGTCGCCTGAGTTGAGCATAAAAATATTTTCCTTCGGGATCCCCAGATCCACAGCGATCCTCTGCTGTGCCTGACGGTGCTTGAATTCCCCGTGGATCGGCACGGAGTATTTCGGATGCACCAGCGTATAGATCAGCTTGATCTCCTCCTGACAGGCATGTCCTGACACATGGGCATCCTGGAAGATCACCTCCGCGCCCTTCCTAAGCAGCTCGTTTATCACCTTTGTCACCGCTTTTTCGTTCCCCGGGATCGGGTTGGAGGAGAAAATGATCACGTCATTGGGCGTGATGGAGATCTTCCTGTGCACGCTGGCCGCCATACGGCTTAAAGCCGCCATGCTCTCTCCCTGGCTTCCCGTGGTGATGATAACGGTGCGTTCATCCGGATAATTCTTAAGCTGCTCGATATTGATCAGCGTGTTTTCCGGGATGTTCAGGCAGCCCAGGTTCATGGCCGTATCGATGATGTTCACCATGCTGCGGCCTTCCACCACTACCTTTCTGTTGTATTTATAAGCCGAGTTGATGATCTGCTGCACCCGGTCCACATTGGACGCAAAGGTGGCGATGATGATCCTTTTATTGGGATGCTCGTGGAAGATCGTATCGAAGGTACGGCTCAGCGTCCTCTCCGAAGGCGTAAAGCCCGGCCGTTCCGCGTTCGTGGATTCACACAGGAGGGCAAGCACGCCCTTCCTTCCAATCTCCGCGAACCGCTGCAGGTCGATGGCGTCGCCGAACACCGGCGTATAATCCACCTTAAAATCACCCGTATGGACGACGGTTCCCGCCGGAGAATAAATCGCCAGCGCCGCCGCGTCCACAATGCTGTGGTTAGTTTTGATAAATTCGATCCTAAACTGCCCCAGATTAATGGACTGCCCGAACTTGATCACCTTGCGCTTCGTGGATTTCAGCAGGTTATGCTCCTTCAGCTTGTTCTCGATGATTCCCATGGTCAGCCTGGTGGCGTAGACCGGGATGTTCATCTGCTTCAGGATATAGGGAAGGGCCCCGATGTGGTCCTCATGTCCGTGCGTGATCACAAACCCCTTCACCTTCTCAATATGGTCCTTCAGATAAGTGATATCCGGGATCACCATGTCAATGCCCAGCATATCGTCGTCGGGGAAGGAAAGGCCGCAATCCACCACAACAATACTGTCCTCATACTCAAAGGCAGTAATGTTCATGCCAATCTGCTCCAGGCCGCCCAAAGGAATGATCTTCAACCTGGAGCCGCCATTATTCACCTGTTTTGTTTTCTTCAATCAAAATACCTCCGTATCTCCTACGGAAAGGACCGCAGCTGCGCCCGAACGGAAGATCAGGCGGACGATGCCGGCGGTTTTCCTTCGTCTCCCTGCCGCCCTGCGCGCGTATCTGACCCTATCCGGGCTGATCCCGTTACGGCCGGCACGTATCGGGCCGGCCGCCTTTTCCCGCGCAGCTGATGTCTTCTCCGTATATTTTTATAAACAGCAGACCGGTTCCCCGTTCCGGGACGGCCTGCTTTTTACCCTTGTCATACGCCGGGCGCGTCACCTTTCCAGTTCCACGTCCTCCAGCATATCCGCGAAAACAGAAGCGACCGCGTCAAGCTCCTGTTCTTCCTCCACGGTCTCATAGACCGCTTCCGGATCCTCCGGTGAAGAGACATCCTTTAAGATCAGCGCCTCTCCCTCTTCCTCGTCCAGGCTTTCCGTTACCAGGATATAATCCCGGCCCGCAAGCCTTGTCTGTTCCAGCACATAAAAATCCACGGCTTCTCCGCCGTCCGGGCAAAATGTAATCTTTTCCAAAATATATTCCCGCTTTCTTTCCGCAGAATCCTGTATCACTCCCGGGATTCCGCCTCCGTATTTTTCCGATAATCCAGATAACCCTGCAGAATAAGGACCGCCGCGATGCGGTCCACATGTTCCTTTCTGTTCTCCCGACGGATCCCGGCCTCCATCATCGTCCGGTCCGCAGCGACGGTGGTCAGCCGTTCATCCCGGAAAACAACCGGAAGGGCCGTCCGTCTTTCCAGCTTTTCGGCAAACTCCCTGGTAACCGCCGCCCGTTCCCCTTCCGTATCATTCATATTCCTGGGAAGCCCCAGTACGATCAGCTCCACCTCATACTCCTGGACAAGCTCTTCGATCCTGGCCAGCGTACGGCGCAGCTTGTTCTCTTCTTTTCTTCTGATGATCTCGATTCCCTGGGCAGTCAGAAGCAAAGGGTCACTGACGGCGACCCCGACCGTCTTCGACCCGAAATCCAGTCCCATAATACGCATGTTCTTCAACCCTCTTTGGGAGATCCCGCGGCAGGCAGGTCAGCCCCAATGATTGTTCTTAATATACTCCTTCAGCATCTCTTCCACAATCTCATCCCGCTCCGCACGCATGATCATGCCCCGGGCATTCTTGTGGCTGGTAATATAAGTGGGATCGCCCGACATGATGTAGCCGACGATCTGATCGACCGGATTATAGCCCTTCTCCGTCAGCGCCTCGTAAACCGCCGCCAGAATGACCTTTACTCCGTTTTCCGGTTCCTTCTCCACTTTAAAATACTGTGTGCTGCCAAAATCCTGATTCTGCATTTCCCGCTCCATTCTATCCTGCCCCTCACTTCAGGATACCTGTTCCATCCTATCATAACCTACTTTTCCGGAAATTTCAAATACTTTCCGCAGACGGCCCCGGCGTGCCTGTTACGGGGCGCTCCGTCCGCCTGTTACCGGCCCGGTTCCATCCGCAGGATCCCGTCCGTCAGAAAGCCCGTCACCCGGCCCGTGACCAGCTCGTTCCTTCCTGCCAGGCCTTCGGGGAAGGCTGCCTTCACATAGGTCTGCGTATGCCCCAGCCTCCAGCTTTCCCCGGAAAGCGGAAGGCAGTCCTCCGTCAGCACCGTAATCTCCTTCCCTATGTATGTCTCCCGGTACTCCCTGCTCATCCGGCTTTCCAGCTCCAGCAGCCTGGCGCTTCTTTCGTTTTTCACCTGCTCCGGGACCTGATCCGGCATGGCCGCCGCGGCAGTCCCCTGACGGACTGAATACTTGAACACATGCATCTCAAAGAAATGTACCTTTTCCAGGAACGCCCGCGTGGCCGCGAATTCCTCTTCCGTTTCCCCAGGGAAACCCACGATCACATCCGTGGTGATCGCCGGCCGGCCAAAAACCTCCCGAAGAAGCTTTACCTTTTCATAGTATTCCTCCGCCGTATAATGTCTATTCATCCGTTTCAGCGTCGCGTCGCACCCGCTCTGCAGGGAAAGATGAAAATGAGGGCATACCTGGGGAAGCGCCGCAAGCCCTTCCGCAAATTCCCGGGTGATGATCCTGGGCTCCAGGGAGCCCAGACGGATCCGTTCGATCCCCTCCACGCCCGCGATATCCTTTACCAGATTCAGCAGATACTGCCTCTCCTGCGCCGTCCGCCTCAGATCGCTTCCTCCCGCCAGATAATCCCCATCCGTCTTCCGGATGAAATCCATCCCGTAAGAACTGATATGGATCCCCGTAAGCACCACCTCCCGGCAGCCGGCCGCAGCCAGAAGACGCACCTCCCGCAGTACATTTTCCGGCTTTCTGCTGCGCACCCGCCCCCGCGCGTAGGGGATGATGCAGTAAGAGCAGAACTGGTTGCAGCCGTCCTGGATCTTCAGATAGGCCCGCGTATGATCCTCCGGGAGCCTTTTTCCCGGTACGGCCTCTTCCGGCTCCGGCAGCATTTCCTCGTAATCCCGCTCCCTGTCCATATCGGCCACGCTCCTGTGATCCAGCGTTTTTTCTGCCGCAATGACGGACGCCGCCTGCCCGCCATTGTGGCCTTCTTCCCTTTTCTCCAGGAATTCCTCCAGGATTTCCGGCAGCTCCTTCTTCCGGTTATTTCCCACCGCCAGATCGATGCTCTCGTCCAGAAGCGCCTTTTCCTTTCCGGTCTGCACATAGCAGCCAACCGCCACCACCACCGCGTCCGGGTTCCGTTTTTTCGCCCGGTGCAGCATCTGACGGCTCTTTCTGTCCGCGATATTCGTCACCGTGCACGTATTTACGATATAAATATCCGCTTCGCTATCGAATGGTACAATCCGGTATCCCTTTTCTTGTAACTTTTGTCCGATTGCCTCAAGTTCATAGGCGTTCACCTTACAGCCCAGATTATGCAATGCTACACTTTTCATAGTAATCCCCGCTATTTTTGTCATGTTTGATGCTTGACTTTTACCCCCTCTCCCTTTAATATGTAAGCAGAAGGTATCAGACAGCCCGGCCTAACACGTCCAGGCTGTCAGTCAATTAAGGAGGTAAAACAAAATGAAAACCGTTAAGATTTCTTTAAATTCTATCGATAAGGTTAAATCTTTCGTAAATGATATTACGAAGTTTGATTATGACTTCGATCTGGTATCCGGAAGATACGTTATCGACGCCAAGTCCATCATGGGAATCTTCAGCCTTGATCTTTCCAAGCCGATCGACCTGAACATCCATGCAGAGGACAATGTGGATGAGGTTCTGGAGGTCCTGAAGCCTTACATGGTATAATCTCCCGGCTTCGCCGCAAAGCATCTGAATACCGAAACGGAAAAGGCAAGACCAACACTTAAAAACGGGGGGCTTGTCTTTTTGTTTCCCCAATGAGCCGTGCATCAGAAAAGGAACAGAGCCTGCCTGGGAAACGGGCCGCAGGCCCGCTTACCAGGCAGGCTCTGCTCCTTTTCTGATATGGGGCGAATGCCCCACAGCGAGCGGGCCAGCCCCGCGAGCGGCACGGCGGCCTCCCGCTTCTCCCCATCCTCCCGCCCCCCCCCATTCCCCAGCGGCCAGAAGGGCGAAGCCCGCGACGCCGCGTCCGAAAGGCCATATCTCCCTACGCCTCTACCACGATCAGCTCCTTCGTATCCAACGCCGTCTGCACCAGTTCATCGATCTTTTCTTCCAGATTCTTCTCATGCTTGCGGATCACATTCAGATTCGGCTTGGTCACAGGATGCTTCGCCACAAAGATAGTACAACAATCCTCATAAGGCAAAATCGAAGTCTCATAGGTATCGATCTTCTCCGAAATATGGATGATCTCCTGCTTGTCCATCCCGATCAGCGGGCGGTACACCGGCATGCTGCAGACCTCGTTGGTGGCCGCCAGCGACTGCATGGTCTGCGAAGCCACCTGGCCGATGCTCTCTCCGGTGATCAGCCCCAGGCACTCCGTATCCGCAGCGATCTTTTCCGCGATCCGCATCATATACCTGCGCATGATGATCGTCAGCTCCTCATGGGGGCATTTTTCATAGATATAAAGCTGAATATCCGTGAAATTGACCACATGAAGCCAGATGGGGCCGCTGTACTTCGCCACTTTTTTTGCCAGGTCCACCACCTTCTGCTTCGCCCGGTCGCTGGTGTACGGGGGCGCATGAAAATACACCGCGTCGATCTTCACGCCGCGCTTGGCGATCATCCAGCCCGCCACCGGCGAATCGATGCCGCCCGACAGAAGGAGCATGCCCTTGCCGTTGGTCCCCACCGGCATGCCGCCGGGGCCGGGGATCTCAATGGAGTAGACATAGATCTTCTCCCGGATCTCGATGTTCAGCATCACCTCCGGATGATGCACATCCACCCGCATTTCCGGATAAGCGTCCAGAAGAACTCCTCCGATCTCGCTGTTCACCGTCATGGACTCCATCGGATAATCCTTCCTCGCCCTTCTGGTGTTCACCTTGAAGGTGAGCTTCCGGTCCGGATAGGCCTCTCCCATATAGGCGACCACCTCTTCGCACAGCCGGTCAAAGCCCTCGTCCTTCAGCTCGATCATGGGACAGATCTGCGCGATCCCGAACACGGTCTTCAGGCCTTCCACCGTTTCTTCATAGTCATAGCTTTCGGAAAGGACTTCCACATATACCCTTCCTCTGGTGCGCCGGACGGCAAACTCGCCCTCACAGCGCTTCAGCGCATTGCGGATCTGGCGGACCAGGGCGTCCTCAAAAAGGTTGCGGTTCCTTCCCTTCACTCCGATCTCCGCATATTTAATCAAAAAAGATCTGTATTCCATAAAACTTCGTCCTTTCCTTCCGACCGGCCTTTTTTCCCGGGCGGCTTCTTTCTCTCCGGCCGCCATTTCCCTCCGGCCGATCCTTCCCCGCAGACGGAAAAGGCAGGCGCCGCGGACGCCCCCTTCCCGCCCGGAGGAAACTTTTTATCGTCTCGTAAATTTGCGCAGCATGGGCACCAGCTCATACAGAGCGTTCAGCGCGTAGTCGATCTCCTCCTGCGTGGTGAACACGGACAGGCTGAAGCGCAGGGTGGACCCAAGAAGCTCCCGGTCCAGCCCGATGGCGCGCAGGGTGGCGCTTCCCGCCGTTTCCGGGCGGTTGGAGGAGCAGGCGCTCCCTGCCGACACGTAGATCTCCCTTTCCTCCAGCGCGTGCAGGAGCACCTCGCTTCGCACGCCCCGGAAGGAAACGCTGATCACATGGGGCGCGCTGTCCCTTCCCGTCAGGCCGTTGACCTGCACATCGGGAAGCTGCAGGACGCCGTCGATAAAACGCTGCTTCAGGGCGTACAGCCTCTGCGTATCCGCATCCAGGCCGGAATAGATCTCTTCCGCCGCCTTTGCAAGCCCCGCGATCCCCGGCACATTTTCCGTTCCGGAGCGCAGTCCCCGCTGCTGGCCGCCGCCGAACATGATGGGATGGATCTTCACCCGACCGTTCACGTACAGAAGCCCCGTTCCCTTCGGTCCGTGGATCTTGTGTCCGCTCAGAGAAAGCAGGTCGATTCCCATTTTTCTGGGAAGGATGCGGAATTTGCCGAAGCCCTGCACGGCGTCCACGTGGAACAGCGCGGAGGGATTCCTTCTGCGGATCAGAGCGCCCGCTTCCGCGATGGGCTGAAGAGAGCCGATCTCATTGTTGGTATGCATGATGGATACCAGGATCGTATCCGGCCGAAGCGCTTCCTCCAGATCTGAAAGCCGGATCCTTCCCCACTCATCCACGGGAAGATACGTCACCTCAAAGCCCTGCTCCTCCAGGTACTGCATGGTCTGCAGGATGGCGGGATGCTCGATGGCGGTCGTGATCAGATGTCTCCCCGCGCGGCAGTTTGCGAACGCGCAGCCGATCAGAGCCATATTATCCGATTCCGTGCCGCCCGAGGTGAAAAAAAGCTCCTTTCCGTCCACCTTCAGGATTCCGGAAAACACATCCTTTGCATAGCGAAGGTACTGTTCAGCCTGCACTCCCTTCCGGTGCATGCTGGATGGATTGCCATAGTCCAGACACATCACGCGCGTCATGAGGTCTGCGACACTGTCAAAGCATCTTGTGGTGGCTGAATTATCCAGATAGCATTCCATGATTTTCCCAACTTTCTGTTTCGTTTCAAGTTAAAAGGCCGGACTCCCGCAGGAATCCGCCTGCTTTATTATATGGCTCCGCCCTCCAGCCGGTACATCAGCCAGGCGAGCACGGTAAAGCCCGCCGTCTCCGTACGCAGGATCCGCTTTCCAAGCGTGACCGGCACAAATCCGGCTTCTTCCGCCAGCTCCACCTCGGAATCCTCAAAACCGCCCTCCGGGCCGATGAAGACGGCAATGCTCTGTCCGGCCTTCACGCCGTCCACCAGCTGTCTGGTCCTCTCCCAGCCCTCCGCCAGTTCATAGGGAAACAGCTTCACATCCATGTCCGCCGCGAAGGAGACCGCTTCCTTCATGCTCATGACAGGCATCACCTCCGGAATGATGCGGCGTTTGCTCTGCTTTGCCGCCGCCTCCGAGATCTGCTGCCACCGGGCCAGCTTATTCTTTTCCTTCTTCGCATCCAGCTTTACCACGCAGCGCTTTGCCGCGACGGGGATCACCGCATATGCGCCAAGCTCCACCGCCTTCTGGATCACCAGCTCCATTTTATCCGCCTTGGGAAGGCACTGAAAAAGATAGATCCGGGACGGCAGCTCCAGCCCCTCCTCCTTAATGAAGCGGAGGGTACAGACCACCTCATCCCCGTCGATGCTTTCGATCCCGCAGCGGTATTCTTTTCCGTCCACGCCGTTGCTGACGGAAATCTCCTCTCCGGGCTTCATGCGGAGCACGTTTTTCATGTGGTTCACATCGCTTCCCATGATGCGGATCGTTTTTCCCTGGATCTGCTCCGGTTGTACAAAAAACTGATACATGCCGCCTCCTGATCAAAACAGCCGCTCATGCCCGTCCGGCAGACCTCAGGCGAGCGGTTTTCTTGCCGTAATGCCGACCCATTCTCCCTGATAATTCACATCCAAAAGCTCCAGCCCGGCCTTTTTCACCGCGTCCTTAACCGTCTCTTCCTTATCGTCAATAATGCCGGAAAGGATGTAGATTGCCCCGGGCTTCATCTGCGCGGTCACGACCGGCGTCAGGGCCGTCAGCACCTCCGCGAGGATATTTGCCGCTACGATATCATAGCAGCCGTATCCCACCCGGTCCTGGATCTCCTTTTCCGTGATCAGGTTTCCGATCATCATCTCAAACCGGGACGGATCGATGCCGTTTGCCTGCAGATTATCCTGCACCGCATCCACCGCGCAGGGATCCAGATCCGTTCCCACCACCCGCTTCGCGCCAAACATGAGGGCAAGGATCCCGAGAATACCGCTTCCCGTTCCCACATCCAGCATGACCGTATCGGGCGTCACATATTTTTTCAGCTGACGGATGCACAGCTGGGTGGTCTCGTGCATGCCCGTGCCGAAGGCGGTGCCGGGATCGATGTGCAGGATCATTTTATCCCGGTCCTCCTCCTTCACTTCCTCCCAGGAGGGAATGACCAGCAGATCGTCGATATAAAACTGATGAAAATACTGCTTCCAGTTATTGATCCAGTCGATGTCCTCGGTCTCATCCACGCTGATGCTTCCTTCGCCGATGTCGCAGAAGGCACGAAGCCCGTCCAGCTCCGTCCTTACGGAATCCAGGACAGCCTCCTGCGTGGTTTCTTCTCCGTTCACCAGGAGCTTCCCATCCTCATTTTCCTCCAAAAAAAAGCTGAGCCAGGCGATGCCGTCGTCCGCCGGCCCTTCGGGCAGGATATCCACGAACATCTGCTCCTTCTCCGCCGCGGTAAGGGGGATCCTGTCTTCGATCTGCGCTCCCTCCAGGCCGATATCATACAGGGTGCTGATGATGATATCCTCCGCGTCCGTCACCGTTTTGATCCTGAATTTTTTCCATTTCATGGCCGCTGTCAGCTCCTTTGCCTTTTTCTATTCTATGACCCGCTTTTCTTCCTGCCGGAATTCCAGTCTCTTTTTTCTCCGTTTCCGCGCGCCAGGTCCCGTCCGCGCGCATGTCCGGTTTTTTATTGTAGCATAAGGAACCGGATATCACAAGGCTTTCCGTTTCGTCGGAAAATTTGGTATCTCCTCACCTTTTCCTTTCTGCCAGTTCCTTTAATGGAAATTCCCAGTTGCATTTCCTGCAGCAGAAAAAATAACGGTATTTCCTGATCTCTGCGTCCGGTACAAAGATCGGATCCGCTTTTGAATTCAGTTCTGCGCCCGGTCGCATTTCAAAATCTTTCCGTTTCTCCAGACGGCCGCCGCAGACAGGGCAGATTTTCTTCCCAAACAAAAGATACGCAGCCTCTCTGGGGGAAAATTCATAGCTGAATCCCTTATGTACCATTTCCGCCTCCTTTATCCCAATCCCGGCATTCTCCTACTTCGCCTTCTGTCTTTCCATGCAAAATCTGCGGTGATATTTCAGTCTGGCGTATTCGCTGATGCGGTTCATATACACCGCGTCTCCTGCTCCGCCGATGACGCCCGCAATGGGAATGCCCTGAAGGAACTTCATATACAGAAGCTCATCGGACAGGATGCCCGCGGTATGGCGGATTATCTCCTCCGGCTCCTCTTCCCGCGAAAAACTGCCGTGCTCCATGAAAAAATTGAGTTCTCCATTGACGCATTCAAGCCTTTCCCCATGGGTCATGGCGCCCTGGATCAGAAGCAGGATGAATCGCTTCTCCTCCTGCGTATCATAGGAAAATCCATAGTGCAGGGCTGCCTCATAGATGCTCCTCAGCATCATTCCTGTCAGAAGCGGGATATCGGGGATGCCGATGCCCAGAAGTCCCATCCCGATGCCGGCCGCTCCGGAAATCAGCGTATTGCCCGCGCCGCTCCCCGCCGCCCGTCTGGAAAATGCCTTCAGGGATTTTCTGTCGCCTCTGACATCAGCGGCATACTGCCGGATCAGGGTCTTTTTCTCCAGCTCCTCTTTCCGGTAAGTCTTCTCGATCACTCCCGTTCCTTTTTCAAAGATCAGGGAAAAAGCCTTCGCGAAAGCAGCTTCCAGAGTTCCCTGAAGCTTATCGGGAATCTTGTCCTGAAGCAGGCGGTTCAGAGGCAGCTCCCGACGCTCTCGGTTTTTCTCCAGGTACTTTTCTTCCTGCTTCTCTATCTTTTCCAGCTCAGCCTGAACCGGATCCTTCCCGAAAAACAGCTTCATTTTCTTTCCTTTCCCGTACGATTCCATGGCAGGAAATAAAATCCTCCATCGAATAAATAAGGCCGGAACCGCACAGATCACCTGTCTCGATTCCGGCCGCCTGTATGGCCTTATTTCCAGAAG
>DWUW01000290.1 GCA_019120525.1 Candidatus Eisenbergiella stercorigallinarum
TAGTCGTCAAAGCTGCCGTTTTCATCAAACAAAATAACCTCTGCCGCGTCAACGAAGGGGAATTTCAGGTAGGCGGCCATAATGATCCCGTTCAGATATTCTCCCCGGGAAGCGGCATAATCCTTCCCCGCTCTGTTCCTGAAATTTTCTTCAATCGTTTTGAATTCCTCGTCCAGGGACAGCTTCAGAGACAGTCCCTGGATGATCTCTTCATATCTTACGCGGATGGCGGCAAGCTTTTCGGCGAAATCACCGCCTTCCTCGGCGAGCGCGTAACAGGCATAGAGCATGTCGGTTACTTTCTCATCGTCCTTGCTGCGTTTTCCCGGGGCGCTCGGCACCACAAACCGTCTCTCAGGATCCGCTTTGATAATGCTTCTCACCTTTCTGAACTGCTCCGCGCTCGCAAGGGAGCTTCCGCCGAATTTCACCACTTTTTTCATAACATTCTCCTCCCGCCGCGGCCGGATATCGTCCGTCCCGCGGCCTGCCGCCTGTGCGCGGCGTATTTTTTCTGCGGCATGGCGTCCGCCGTCTGCAGATGCCCGCCTCTCTCAAAGCCGGTAGCTGGGCTGTTTTACTCCCAGGAAATGCTCCATCAGCTTCGGGCCCTCCGGGAAAAAGTTCCCGCTGAGGATTCCCTCAGCCTCATTGTAGCTCCAGTCGTTTTTCTGGGGAGCCGTGCTGTCATAGATCAGATAGGGAACGCTCTGCGCGGTATGGGTCCGCAGACGGATCGGCGTAGGATGGTCGGGAAGCACCATCAGCCGGTAGTCCAGGCCGCTGGCGTCAAGCCCGGCCGTAAGGGGCGCGACCACCCTCCGGTCCAGATACTCAATGGCTTTCAGCTTCTTTTCCACACTGCCCTGATGCCCCATCTCATCCGGCGCTTCGATATGGATATAGGCAAAATCATACCCTCCGCAAATCAGCGCGTCAAGCGCGGCCTGCGTCTTTCCTTCATAATTGGTTTCGAGCCCGCCGTTGGCGCCTTCCACCCGGGCCACATCCATTCCCGCCCCTACGGCGATGCCCTTCAAAAGATCGACAGCGGAGATCATAATGCCGCGTTTCCCGGTCTTATCATAAAAGGAAGGCAGGGACGGACGGGTTCCCGCCCCCCAGAACCAACAGCAGTTGGCCGGATTCAGCCCTTCGCTTCTGCGTTTCCTGTTAACCGGATGGTCCTTCAGGATCTCATAGCTTTCCATCATCATTTCACGGAGCCTTTTGTCGTCCGGAAGATACTGGCCGATCTCCTTGCCGAGCACGTCATGGGGCGGCGTCAGTTCCTCCACCCGCCCGCCTTCCCAGATCAGGCAATGACGGTAGCTGGTCCCCACATAAAAATGGTATGGCGCGCGGTCCAGCTTCTCCATCACGGCGCGCAGAAGAACGGCGCATTCCTCTGTTCCGATCTCCCCGGAGCTGTGGTCCAGGATCCTTCTGTCCGCAAAAGGGATCCCTTCCTCTTCGGAAAGAGTAACGATATTACAGCGCATGGCGATATCCGTCTCCTTCATCGGGACTCCGATACTCAGCGCCTCCAGCGGCGAACGGCCGGAATAATATTGTTTCGGGTCATATCCCATCACGGAAAGGTTCGCCGTGTCTGAACCGGGCTTCATTCCTTTCGGGATCGTGCTCACCATACCGATTTCTGATTTTCTGCTCAGGGCGTCCAGCGCCGGCGTTTCCGCATATGCCAGCGGTGTCCGTCCGTTCAGCCTGGCGATCGGTTCGTCGGCCATCCCATCCCCAAGCACTACCACATATTTCATCTCTACCTCCATGCCGGAACATCGCTGGCTCCGGGTCACGCTTCCTCCAGACGGATACGGCTGATAAAGCCGGGAAGCGCCGCGCATTTTTCGGCAAACTCCTTCTCGGTAACGGCAGGCGTCACAAATCCGAACTCGCCTTCCACGCCCGCGTCAACCCTTTCGATCCTGCCAAACAGCTTCTCTGCCGCCTCTTCGCTGCCCTTCGCGGCACGGACAAAGAATTTTCTTGAAAAGCCGTCGATGCTGCAAAGCGGAAGCTTTTCCTCATCCCACAGACAGACGATATGGGTATGTCCATGCTTGGCGCAGTCGATCACATCGGAAACAACGGCGCTCGCCGTGGGAAGCTTTCCGGCCCCGCGGCCGTAATACATGGAATCCCCCAGCGTATTTCCCCGGATGAAAATAGCGTTGAACACATCGTTTACACTGTGAAGCGGATTTTTCTCCCCGATCAGGAAAGGCGCCACGATGGCGTAGTACTTTCCATCCTGCTCCCGGATTCTTGCCAGCAGCTTGATGAACAGATTCATTTTCTCCGCGTACAGGAAGTCCTCATGCGTGATCTCCGTGATCCCTTCCGTATAGATTTCCTCGTAACGGACGGTTTTCCCCGTCATGAGGGAAGCGAGGATGGCGATCTTGCGGCAGGCGTCGTAGCCCTCCACATCCGCCTCCGGATTGCGCTCCGCGTATCCCTTTTCCTGCGCCTCCTTCAGGCTTTCCCCAAAGCTGCTTCCGTCCTCTGCCATATGGGTGAGGATGTAATTGGTGGTCCCGTTCAGGATACCGCTGATCAGTTCGATCTTTTCCGCCGTAAGGGCCACGTTCAGGGGACGGATAATCGGGATCCCGCCTCCCACGCTGGCTTCAAACAGATAATTGCAGCGGTTCTGTCTGGCCGTGCGGATCAGCTCCGCGCCATGGTTCGCCACCAGCTCCTTGTTTGAGGTACAGACGCTCTTTCCCGCCTTCAGGGCCTGCATCGAGAATGTAAAGGCAGGCTCGTTGCCTCCCATCGTCTCACAGATGATCGAAACCTCCGGATCCTGCAGAATAACATTCACATCGTGCACTACCCGGTCTTCATACGGGTCGCCCGGGAAGTCCCGCAGGTCCAGGATGTATTTAACCCGGATCTCCTCCCCGGCCCGCCTGTCGATCACTTCCCTGTTTTTTTCAATCACCTCCACGACGCCGCTTCCCACAGTGCCGTAGCCCAAAACCGCTATGCTGATCATCTCAATCTTACCTCCATGCCTGATCTCATTCTCTCGCAAGGATCTTCACGTGGCGTACGCCCTTTTCTTCTTCCATCGCGTCCAGCATCCTGGATACGTCCGTCGTGGAACTGAGCACCTGGACGCTGATGCTTAAGGCGGCAACGCCGTTGATGGGAATACTCTGATGGATCGTCAGAATATTGGCCCCGAAGTCCGCTATGACCTTCAGCAGGTCGGAAAGCAGGCCCGGCTCGTCGTCGATGGACATGGAAAGGGTGATCGTCGTCCCCTGGGCGTTATCATGGAAAGGGAAGATATCGTCTTTATACTTGTAAAAAGAACTTCGGCTGATATCCACCTTCTCCACGGCGTCCTGGATGGTCGCCGCCTTTCCCGATTCCAGAAGCTTTTTTGCCTCCACGACCTTCAGAAGGACCTCCGGAATGGCTTTCTGTTTTACCACATAATAATCGCTCTTTTTCTGCATTTCCTTTCATCCCGCTTTTGTGTCTTTGTGAGGCACACATTTGTATGCCAACGGAAGATATTTTAGCATAGGCCTTTTGCAAACGCAACCCAATTTTTGCCCTCGATTGTTTTTTTATCCATACAATGCATATAAAAACTGCCGGAAAAAGAAGAGGATCAGAAGATGCGCGGGATAAAAAAGATAGAAAAAATACCGGTGTCCTTTCCGTCTGCGGCTTCCGTCGTAAAAGCGGACCAAAAAAAAGGACAGAAACACCGTCACATGGGACAACGTCGTTTCCAGGCTGTAGGTAACGCTGCTTCCACGGAGCATGAGATCCAGAAACTCTGTGAGCAGGAACAGAAACGGGGCTTCGATCACCAGAAGGAACCTGTCTCTGCGAAGGAAAGAGATCATGACGATCAGAAGCACGCCCCGCCAGGAATAATCCGTTTTCAGAAGCCAGGCGGCACACATGGCCGCAGCGGGAACCAGGGCCAAAGCCGCCTTCTTAAATACCCGCACCGATCCCGGAGCGCCCGGAATACGGCCCCGGAGCGCATCCGCCCCCCAGAGGGCCAGAAGGCCGATGAGGAGCGTCCAGAAGACGTTCTGGCTGTATGGGTTCCATCCGCCAAAAAAGAGCAGGTCAAAGGGAAGCTCCGACAAAATGGCAAACGCAAAAAGCCGGAGCGCGTAGGCGCGCCGGCTCTTCGTATGGATATATCCTTCCACAAGCAGGAAGCAGAAGATTGGGAAGGAAACGCGTCCGACGACGCGCAGGAGCTGGTCCAGGCCGAGGATCCGCTGATAAACCAGAAAATCCCTCACGCGGCCATCCGACAGGAACCGTTCCAAAAGTCCCGCTCCGATGTGGTCGATGAGCATGGTCACAAGGGCCGCGAGCTTCAGAAAGTCTGCGGAAATCCCTCCCGTTTTCCTGCTGTCCATGCTTCTCATGCTTCCAGCGGATATTTGTCCGTCAGCTCCTTCACGATGGCGCGGGCGTCGGCCACTTTTTCCTCGCCGCCCTTGATGACCATGGCGATGGCGTCCGCGATCCGGTCCATATCCTGCGTATTCATGCCTCTGGACGTGACGGCGGGCGTGCCGAGACGGATGCCGCTGGTCACGAAGGGAGACTTGGGATCATTGGGGATGGTGTTCTTGTTGCAGGTGATGTTCGCCGCGTCCAGAAGCTTCTCCACAGCCTTTCCGGTCTGGTCAAAATTGGTCAGATCCACCAGCATCAGGTGGTTGTCCGTCCCGCCGGAAACGATGCGGATGCCTCTGTCCATCAGGCCGCGGCAGAGCGCCTGGGCATTGTCCAGGATGTGCTGCTGATAAACGCGGAAATCGTCGCTCAGCGCTTCCTTAAAGCAGACCGCCTTCGCCGCGATCACATGCATCAGCGGGCCGCCCTGGGTGCCGGGGAAGATCGCCTTGTTGAAGTTCCACTTCTCCGCGGCTTCCTTATTGCAGAGGATCATGCCACCTCTGGGCCCGCGCAGGGTCTTGTGGGTGGTGGTGGTCACCACGTCCGCGTAGGGAATCGGGCTGGGATGAAGCCCCGCAGCCACCAGGCCGGCGATATGGGCCATATCCACCATCAGGCAGGCTCCCACCTCGTCGGCGATCTCGCGGAACGGCTTGAAATCTATGGTCCTCGCATAGGCGGACGCGCCGGCGATGATCATCTTCGGGCGGCACTGCCTTGCGGTTTCCTTCATCTTGTCATAATCCAGGAACCCTTCGTCGTTCACGCCGTAGGGAACCATGTTAAAATATTTTCCGGACATGTTCACCGGGCTTCCGTGCGTCAGGTGGCCGCCGTGGTCCAGGTTCATTCCCATGATGGTGTCTCCGGGCGTGAGCACGGCAAACTGCACCGCCATGTTGGCCTGGGCGCCGGAATGGGGCTGCACGTTGGCATAATCACAGCCGAACAGCTTCTTCGCGCGTTCAATGGCAAGGTTTTCCACCTCATCCACATAATCGCAGCCGCCGTAGTAGCGTTTTCCCGGGTAGCCCTCCGCATATTTGTTGGTGAGTACGCTTCCCATGGCGGCCATCACCGCTTTGCTCACCCAGTTCTCAGACGCGATCAGCTCGATGTGGCTGTTCTGACGCTCCTGCTCGTCCACGATCGCCTGCGCGATCTCCGGATCCGCCTTCCTCACTTCATCCAGTGAATACATTCCTTCCTCCATTCCTGCCGCCAGGGACGGCATCTCATCCTCGAAAAGAACGGCCTGGGCCGTCCCTCCTCTTATTCGACACGTTACCGTGTGAAACTGCGCAGGTAGATTATAGCACAGTTTTCCCCTCTTGAAAACAGCGGATTTCCATTTCCCCTTTACCGGCGTTTTTTCCTTTGCTACAATACAGAAAAAGGGCCGGAAAGCATGGCGCTGTCTTTGGCCCGTACCAAAGAGGGGGCTGCGCATATGTATCATTTTCTGGTCAATCCCTCCTCCTGCTCCGGGCGGGGCGGGAGATACTGGGAGCTTGTGAAAAAAACGCTGGAGGAAAAAGGGATCTCTTATCAGGTGCGTTTTTCCAAAAAAGCGGGCGATATGGAGCGTTTTGCCGCAGAACTGACGCAGGCGGGCACAGTACAGGGCGGCTCGGACGCAGGCGGGGAGCCGGTGCATCTCATCGTCCTGGGCGGGGACGGGACGGTCAATGAAGCGATCCAGGGCATCCGGGATTTTAAAAGGGCCCGGTTCAGCTTCATTCCCACAGGCTCCAGCAACGATCTTGCCCGGGATATGGGGATCAGCCGGGATCCCGTAAAGGCTCTCCTTCAGATCCTGGAGCACGGCAGGGAACGCCCCATGGACGTGGGCGTGCTGCATTATCATACGGCCTGGGAGCGCCAGGGCCAAAGCCTGCGCAGGGTTTCCCGGCCGGACCGGCTGTTTCTGGTCAGCTGCGGGATCGGCTTTGACGCGGGCGTATGCCAAAAGGCCATGTCCTCCCGCCTCAAGGATCTGCTCAACCGGGTGGGGCTGGGCAAGCTCACCTATCTGGGGATCGCGCTGAACATGCTGCTCACTTCCGGGAAAGCGGGAGCGGTCCTGGAAACGGAGGGAGAAAGCGGGAAGGGGAGCGCTCCGGTTTCCATCGGCAGGCTCATGTTCGCCGCCGTAATGAACCACCAGTATGAGGGCGGCGGCTTCCGTTTCTGTCCGGGAGCGGACGCTTTCGACGGACGGCTGGATGTGTGCGCGGTTGGCGACGTTCCCAAATGGAAGGTGCTGCTGGTGCTTCCAACTGCCTTCTGGGGCGGGCATTTCCGGTTCCGGGGCGTGGAGCGCCATGGCGGCAGCCGGATCCGGATCCGCACAAGGCAGCCCCTCTGGGTGCATACCGACGGGGAAGTGACCGCGCTTTCCGATGATATCACCGTAAACTGCAGGCGCGGGCTCCTGCGTTTTTACGCCTGAACCCGCGCCCTGTTTTTCCCCTGTTTTTCATTGGACCGTTTCTGTGAAATAAGTTCCGCCAGGCTGCCTCAGTTGAATTTGAAAAATCTCTGGCAGAGCTTGTAGCCCTCCACCGTCACCTTTCTTCCGCTCTTTCCCGGCAGGTTGGTGCAGCTTCCCAGAAGGCCGTAGCGCAGCTTGAAGAAAAGCATGGCGTCCTTCTGTTTGATGTATTTCCATAGCTCGTTCTTTTTCT
>DWUW01000291.1 GCA_019120525.1 Candidatus Eisenbergiella stercorigallinarum
AGATTGTGGCTCTGGAGGCCCAGGGTTCGAATCCCTGTATCCACCTTTTTGGGCTATCGCCAAGCGGTAAGGCACAGGACTTTGACTCCTGCATTCGCTGGTTCGAATCCAGCTAGCCCAGTTTTTTGCAGAGGACTTTGATCGATCTTCTGTGGAAGCTGGTTCTTTTTTTAATCTGTCATGGAGCACTAGCTCAGTCGGTAGAGCACCTGACTTTTAATCAGGTTGTCGGGGGTTCGAATCCCCCGTGCTTCATCCTTGGGAAGTCCCGTATCCGCGGGACTTTTTTTGCTTTTCAATTCCGGTAAACAACGGGTAGATTTCAGATGGCGGGATGTGGTATATTATTATCAGGATATGAGCCGTAAACAACGGGGGTGGGAATTGGGATCAGGGCTTTTCCCGTGCCGTATCGTTTCAGCCGCCTGTCCGGCAGATAGGGAGGAAGAATGCGAAAAGGGATCAGAAGCATCAGAGATTCTCTGGATAAGGAACTGAAGGATCTGGGGGGTATCTGGAGCCGCATTGACTTCAGGCCTTTCATCAGCAATAATGGGGCGATCACGCCTGCGAGGATCCGGCTGTTCAACGGCTGGTTCCGGGCTGGGTGTCTGCTGCAGAGACCGGCGAACGGCATATGCAGGAAACGGAAGGTGATCCGGGCCACGGGAAACGGGAAGCTGCCTGTTATCATTTATGAGCCGGAGGGGCTGAAGGGCGACGCTCCCTGCCTGGTTTATTATCATGGCGGCGCGTTCGTGCTCAGAGACCGGCCTGCGACGCACCGTCTGGCGCAGGTCTATGCGGAAGCGGTGGGCTGCCGGGTGGCGCTGGTACAGTACCGGGTGGGCCTGCCTTATCCGGAGCCGTTAAAGGACTGCTACCGGGGGCTTTGCTGGATCTGGGAGAATGCGCAGCAGCTGGGCATCGATCGAGAACGGATCGCCGTGCTGGGAGACAGCGCCGGCGGCGCGCTGGCAGCCGGGGTGACGCTCCTTGCCAGGGACAGGAAGGGGCCGGGGATCTGTTTTCAGATGCTGATCAGCCCGGTGACGGACTATCGGATGACCTCCTGGTCCATGCGGCAGTATGTGGATTCACCGGGCTGGAATGCCAGGCTGAACCGCCAGATGTGGGAGCTGTATCTGCGGCAGGCGGAAAACAGGAGTCCCAGGTATGCCGCGCCTCTGTGCGCGAAGTCTCTTAAGAGGCTGCCTCCCGCCTATGTGGAAACGCTGGAGATCGACTGCCTGAGGGACGAGGGAAACGCCTACGCGGACAGGCTGGCGGCAGACGGCGTCCCGGTAGAGCTGAACGCGATCCGGGGAACCTTCAACGGATACGATGTGTATGATAAAAACAGGCTGGTAAAGCTGTCTCTGAAGAGGCGGTGCCTGGTGCTGATCAAGGAGCTGAGGGAAAGGCGGTCTGAGGACGCGGGAAATCCGTCATGAGGGCGAAGCTTCGTCCGCAGGCGGACTGCGACCATGAGGGAGCAGCCATCGCGATGGGGCGCTGTCTTCCGGGCGTGCTTCGGCGTAAAAAGAATATAAAAAGAATATCGGGAAAAAGGCCGGAGCCGGAATCCTTTATGGGTTTCGGCTTCTTTTTTTCGGAAAAGTTAAAGATTTCTTTCGGTTTTGGAAGGAGGGATTTTAAGGATTGGCTGATAGGATGTCCGCATAAGGAGGAAACGATGGCTGGAAAAAAAGGAACGCTTTTTCTGACGGCGGCGGGACTGGCCGCCTGCGCGGCATTTTTCATATTTGGAATCAGGAACGGCCTGTTCGCTTCCGAAGAGGCGATGGCGCAGTTTCTCTCCAGACTGGGGATCTGGGGGCCGGTCGTTTTCGTGGCGATCCAGATCGTTCAGGTGGTGATCCCGATCCTGCCCGGCGGGATTTCCTGCCTGGCGGGCGTGCTGCTTTTCGGACCGGTTCCGGGATTTATCTGCAATTATGTGGGGATCTGTCTCGGAAGCGCGCTGGCTTTTCAGATCGCGCGGCGGTTTGGAATGCCGGCGGTGGAGCGGGCGGCGGGAAGCAGGAAGCTGGGGCGTTATCTGAAATGGATGGAAAACGGCGTGTTTGACAGGTTCTTTGCGGCGGCGATCTTTTTCCCGGCGGCTCCGGACGATATGCTCTGTTTTCTTGCGGGAGTGACCCGGATGCGCTTCCGGAAGTTTCTGCTCATCATCCTTCTGGGAAAGCCGCTGTCCATCGCGCTGTATTCCATGGGGCTTACGGTGGTTTTTGAACAGCTTCTGAAGCTGATGTGAGAAAAGAAAAAGCGGCAGAAGGGCCGCGGAAAAGAGGGAAGGCATGAGGATCCTTTTATATCAGGGGGGAAGCGGACTGGTGAGAAGAAGCGGCGTGGGGCATGCGATGGAACATCAGCGGCGGGCGCTGGAATCGGCGGGGGTCCCTTTTACCCTCGACCCGAAGGAGGAGTATGACGCGGTGCTTTTGAATACCGTATTTCCGGATTCTCTGTGGATGGGACTTCGTGCCGGGGCGGCGGGAAAACGGGTGATCTGGTACGGACATTCCACCAGAGAGGACTTCCGAAATTCCTTTCCCGGCTCCAACCGTCTTTCCGGCCTGTTCGGCCGGTGGAACAGAAGGTGTCTTTCCTGCGCGGACCTGGTGATTACGCCCACGCCCTATTCCGAAAGGCTGCTGGAAAAGGAGGGGATCGGCGCGCCTGTCACAGTCCTTTCCAACGGGATTGATCTGGAGACGTTTGTGCGCAGGGAGGAGGGCGGAAAGCGGTTCCGGCGGCGTTTCGGCTTTTCGCCGCAGCAGAAGATCGTGCTGTGCGTGGGACATTATATGGAGCGGAAGGGCATTCTGGATTTTGTGGAAGCGGCGAGGAGCTTCCCGCAGTACGCGTTTGTCTGGCTGGGATATACGCCTCCGGCGCTGGTGACAAAGCAGGTGAAGCGGGCGCTGGGAGCTGGCCTTTCCAATCTTTTTTTCCCGGGATATGCGGACGGGCAGGAGCTTCTGGACGCCTACAGCGGGAGCGACCTTTTTTTCTTTCCCACGCTGGAGGAAACGGAGGGGATCGTGATGCTGGAAGCGATGGCCATGCGTCTTCCGGTCCTGGTGCGGGATATTCCCGTGTACGAGGGCTGGCTGGAGCACGGGAAGCAGGTTTATAAAGGAAAAAACAGAGAAGAATTTGAGGAGCTTCTTGCGGGGATCCTGGAGGGGAAACTGGCGGATCTGACAGAAGAGGCGCACCGGGCAGCGGAAAAAAACAGCATCATCCGCATCGGAAGCGCCCTGTCACAGATCTGTGAGAAGCTGGAAAACAGAGGGCGGGCATATGGAAAGGCTGAAGATCCTGATTACAACAGACTGGTATGAGCCGGTGATCAACGGGGTTGTGACCAGCGTGGTCACGCTGAAGGAGCAGCTGGAGAGGCTGGGCTGCGAGGTACGCATCCTGACGCTTTCAGAGAACGGGCAGGAAGGCAGGGAGGGCGCGGTCTATTATCTGTCTTCTGTGGATGCCTCCCGGATCTATCCCGGCGCACGCGCGGCGTTTCCGTCCGGCCGCTGTCTGGAGGAGCTCCTTTCCTGGAAGCCGGATCTGATCCATTCCCAGTGTGAATTCAGCAGCTTCCTGGCGGCAAAGCGGATCGCCGGGAAAGCCGGGATTCCCATCGTTCATACCTATCATACGGTTTATGAGGATTATACGCACTATTTCAGCGTGGGAAAGCCCTGGGGTAGGCGGGCGGCGGCGCTGTTTTCCCGGCTTGTCCTGAAGCGGACGGACCGGGTGATCGTGCCGACGGGGAAGGTGGAGAGACTGCTTGCGGGCTATGGGGTAGACAGGCCTGTTGAAGTGATCCCTACAGGGATCAGGACGGAACGGTTTGTGCCGGAAAAAAGGGGGGATCCGGACAGGATGCGGATCCGCCGCAGTCTTGGGATCGGGCCGGAGCGGATCGTGCTGCTGGCGCTGGGACGGCTGGCGAAGGAGAAGAATCTGGAGGAGCTGATCGCCTGCTTCGGAATGCTGGACGAGGGGACGGAGCTGGTGATCGCGGGAGACGGGCCGGAGCGGGAGAGGCTTAAGGAGCTTGCCGGACGGCAGAAGGGGCGGGAGAGGATCCATTTTCCGGGGATGATCCCGTTTGAGGAAACGCCGGCCTGGTATCATGCGGCGGATCTGTTCGTCTGCGCTTCCCAAAGTGAAACGCAGGGGATCACCTATCTGGAAGCGCTGAGCGCCGGTCTGCCTGTGGTATGCAGAAGGGACGAATGCGTGGAGGGGATCGTCCGCAGCGGATATAACGGCTATACGTATGGGACACCGGAGGAGTTTGCCGCATTCTGCCGCCTGCTTGCCGGAGAAGAAGACAGGAGGAGGCGGTTCGGCGAACGCGCGGCGAAGACAGGGCGGGAATACAGCGCGCGCCGCTTCGGGGAGCGGGTGCTTGAGGCCTATGAAAGGACGCTGAAGGAAAAAGAAAGGGGTGGAAAAAAGAATCGTCCGGGCAGATCATTTTTTTCTTGCATATATCGAACATATGTACTATAATAAGGAAAAGAACAAATGTTTGGATTTGGAGGAGGCCATGGAATACCGGATCACGCAGGGCGGACAGAGCCTGATGGAGAAGCTGGGGATCCTGACGGACGCGGCAAAATATGACGTTGCCTGCACGAGCAGCGGAAGCGACAGGCGGGGAGACGGAACGGGGATCGGAAATGCGGTCAGCGCCGGGATCTGTCACAGCTTTTCGGGCGACGGGCGCTGCATCAGCCTGCTGAAGATCCTGTTTACGAACGAGTGCATCTATGACTGCAGGTATTGTATCAACCGCAGGAGCAATGACGTGCCGAGGGCGTCGTTTACGCCGGAGGAGGTCTGCCGGCTGACGATCGAATTCTACCGGCGCAATTATATCGAGGGGCTGTTTTTAAGCTCCGGGATCCTGTACAGCCCGGACCATACCATGGAGCTTTTATATGCCACGCTGTACCGGCTGAGGAAGGTATACCGCTTTCAGGGCTATATCCATGTGAAGGCCATACCGGGTGCGGATCCGGAGCTGGTGAGAAGGACGGGCTTTCTGGCAGACCGGATGAGCGTGAACCTGGAGCTTCCCACGGCGGAGGGGTTACGGCGGCTCGCGCCGAACAAGCACCGCAGGACGATCCTTGCCCCCATGCGTCAGATCCAGGCGGGGATCGCGCAGAATAAGCAGGAGCTTATGGTATACCGCCACGCGCCTTCCTTTGTCCCGGCGGGGCAGTCCACGCAGATGATCATCGGGGCGACGCCGGAGACGGATTATCAGATCCTGTCTGTGGCGCAGTCCCTTTACGACCGGTTTGGCCTGAAGCGGGTGTTCTATTCCGCTTTCGTGGCGGTGAACCAGGACAGGGAGCTTCCGGCCCTTCCGGGCGGGCCTCCGCTTCTGCGGGAGCACCGGCTGTATCAGGCGGACTGGCTTCTGCGCTTTTACGGTTTCCGGGCGGAGGAGCTTCTGGATGAAGGGAAGCCGAATTTCAATGTCCTGCTGGATCCGAAGGAGGACTGGGCGCTGCGGCATCTGGAATATTTTCCCATAGAGGTCTGCCAGGCGGATTACGCGCTCCTGCTGCGGGTTCCCGGCATCGGGGTGAAGAGCGCCAGGCGCATCGTGGGAGCGAGAAGGAACGGTCTTCTGCGCTTTGAGGACCTGAAGAAGATGGGCGTGGTATTGAAGCGGGCCATGTACTTTATCACCTGCGCAGGGAGGATGCTGTGTCCAATCAGGCTGGATGAGGATTTCCTTACGGGCAGGCTGATCGGAGGGAAGAACGGGACGGGAAGAGAGCGCGGGCGGACGGAAGGATATCTGCCGGAGGGGCTTCTTCCGGGAGCGGGGAGCGTGACCTATAGACAGCTTTCGCTGTTCGATGATGTGAACTTTGGCCCAAAGAAGGAGGAAAGGGCGGTCAGGACACAGCAGGCTCCTGCTTTGCTGCGCGCCGGAGGATGAGGAGAGTATGGAACAGACAAGGATCCTGGTCTGCGAGGATTCCCAGGAGGGGATCTTTACGGGAATTTATGAAGCGTATGAGAGAAGGTGCGACCCGCTCCGGACGAAGCTCCAGGCGGGGGAGGAAGGGAATCTGTGCCTGTTTGCCGATTACATCCGGGTGGTTCCCGATCCCGGGAAGGCGGAAAAGGTGGCGCGCACCCTGCGCGGGCGGTTCGGCGCGGAATGCTATGAGCAGATCTGTCTGGCCCTGTCTTCCCGGCAGGAGGACAAGGGGCAGGCCGTATACCGTACCGTAGTTGAAGGGCTTTCGGGCCGGGTAAGGGGGAACCTGATGGCCCATCTGGGGAACCCATACGTGGCGCGGGTTTTTGAACTCGCGCGGGCGGCGGGAAACGAATCGCACCATCTTTTAGGGTTCCTTCGGTTTTCGGAAACGAAAAACGGCCTTCTTTTTGCGCGGATCAGCCCGAAAAATAATGTGCTGGCGCATATGATGCCTCACTTCGCCGATCGTTTCCCGGGAGAGGATTTTGTGATCCTGGACGAGGGGAGGAGACTGTACGGGGTACATCCCGCGCGCGGGGAATGGTTCCTGGCCGTCCGGGAGGAAGGCGCGGGGCTTCCGGATCCGGAGCTTTCCGATGAGGAACGACGGATGCAGGAACTTTTCCGTTTCTTCTGCCGTAAGATAATGATAAAGGAGCGGGAGAACAGCGCGCTTCAAAGGCAGCTTCTTCCCTACCGGTTCCGGGACTATATGACGGAATTCAGATAGGGTCCCCTGCCCGTCCGGCAGTGGATTTGGTGAAAATGCCGGTTTACATTTTATGGAATTCCTGTATAATGGGTTCGTCCTGAAGCAGAAAGGACAGCAACGATTTGGCATTCTCCTGCCGTCCGGCAGGAGGGGTTGGAAAGGATGTGAAACGGATGACGAGTGGAAAAGGGTTCTTTCAGTACGAGATCATGTTGAGGCCGGATGAGGTAAAGGATTTCGTCCGCGCGGCTTCGAAGTGTGATTTTGATATTGATATTTCCTACAACAGATATGTAGTGGACGCGAAATCCATCCTCGGCGTGCTTGGCCTGGACCTGAGACAGATCCTTACGGTTCTCTGCCATGGCTACAGTGAGGAATTCGACGGATATGTAAGACGTTTTTCCCTTGCGGGGTAAGAAGCGGGGGAAGGGAAAGGGCGCTGTGGAGCCTGGGCTCCACGGCGCCCTTTCCAATTAGTACCCTTTCCGCTTGGCGTCCTGCCGCCCGGATCCTGATTTTCCCTTGTCCGGGGACGGTTGAAATGATAGTATAAAAGACAGGATGCCGGCAGGACGGGCGGGCGCGGAGCCTGTTATGCGGACGGCCGGATCCCGGAAGGAGGACGCCGGATGGAGATCAGGATATCGGTACGTGCCCTGGTGGAATTCATTCTGCGAAGCGGCGATATTGACAACAGAAAAAGGACGGCGCCGGAGGGCGCGATGGCGGAAGGCGGGCGGATCCACCGCATGATCCAGAGAAGGATGGGAGCGGAATATCAGGCAGAGGTGACGCTGCGCTTCGTGTATCCTACGCCATCCTATGATCTTGTGGTGGAAGGGCGTGCCGACGGCGTGATCCATGGAAACAGCGCGGGGCAGGAAACCACGGTCATCGATGAGATCAAAGGGACCTACCGGGATCTGGAGAGGATGAAGGGGCCGGTCCCGGTGCATCTGGCGCAGGCAAAGTGTTATGCGTATATGTATGCGGCAAAAAGCGGACGGGAGCGGATGGGAGTCCGGATGACCTACTGTCAGCTGGAAACGGAGGAGCTTCGGTATTTTCAGGAAGAATATTCCGTAAGGGAACTGGAGGGATGGTTCTTCGGCCTGCTGGAGGAGTACCGGAAGTGGGCGGATTTCGGATATGAATGGCAGCGGGTACGTACGGCCTCCATAAAGGCGCTTGCCTTTCCCTACGCGTACCGGGAGGGGCAGAAGGAGCTTGCCGGATATGTGTACCGCAGCATCGCGCGGAAAAAGAAGCTGTTTATCGAAGCGCCTACAGGAGTGGGGAAGACGCTTTCCACGCTGTTCCCGGCAGTAAAGGCGGTGGGAGAGGAGAAGGCGGGGCGGATCTTTTACCTGACGGCAAAGACCATCACGCGGACGGTGGCGGACAATACCTTCCAGCTGCTCAGGGAAAAGGGCCTGCGGATGAAAACGGTGATCCTGACGGCAAAGGAGAAGATCTGTTTCCTGGAGGAGACCCAGTGCGATCCGTCCGCCTGTCCCTATGCGAAGGGGCATTATGACCGGATCAACGAGGCCATGTATAACCTGCTTTTGCAGGAGGATCATTACCATCGGGAGACCATCGAGGCGTATGCCCGCAGATATCAGGTCTGTCCCTTTGAGCTGAGCCTGGACATGAGCCTGTTTTCCGATGGGATCATCTGTGACTATAATTATGTTTTTGACCCTCATGTGTATCTCAGGCGCTTCTTCGGGGATGGGGCGCAGGGAAGCGGCATGGGCGCATGGAATACCGGTGCGGCCGGGGGAGGGCTTCCGGTGTTCCTGATCGATGAGGCGCACAATCTGGTGGAGCGGGGGCGGGAAATGTACAGCGCCCTTCTGGTGAAGGAGGATTTCCTCGCGCTGAAGCGGACGGTGAAGGAATATGACAGGAAGCTGGAAAGGCTGCTGGAAAGGTGCAACGCGCAGATGCTTTCCCTGAAGAGGGAATGCGAGGGCTGGCGAGTGATTCCGGTAAAGGAGATCGACGGGCTCGTAAACGCGGTGGAGAAGCTGTCCGAGGCTATGGGAACCTGGCTGGAGGAGCATGAGGGCGGCCCGGCCCGGAATCCGGCGCGGGAGGAGATCCTGGAGTTCTATTTTGTCCTGACGCATTTTCTGGATATTTACGACAGGCTGGACGACAACTATGTGGTCTATACCGAGCTTTCGGGGGAGGAAGGAAAAGGAGATTTTTGGCTGAAGCTTTTCTGCGTGAATCCGTCCGTCAACCTGCAGGAGTGCATGGGAAGGGCGGTAAGTACGATCCTGTTTTCCGCGACCCTGCTTCCCATCCAGTATTATAAGGGGCTGCTGGGCGGAGATGGGGAGGATTATGAGGTATACGCCAGGTCCTCCTTTGATCCCGGGAGAAAGGGGCTGTTCATCGGAAGGGATGTGACGAGCCGGTACAGCCGCAGGGGGCGGCAGGAATATTACAGCATCGCCCGTTATCTCCATGAGATCACCGCGCAGCGGAGCGGCAATTACCTGATCTTTTTCCCATCCCATTCCTTCCTGCAGAGCGTCTATGAGATCTATGAGGAATGCTTCCTGGACGAAAGCCGGGAGGAATGCCTGATCCAGGAGGATCGCATGGATGAGGAGGAAAGGGAGTATTTCCTCAGCCGGTTTGAGGGAAACCGGGACTGCATGCTGGAAGAAAAGATCTGCATGGAGGTGGAAGAGGAGGAAGAAAGGAGCCTGCTTGGCTTTTGCGTGATGGGAGGGATCTTCAGCGAAGGGATCGACCTGAAAAAAGACAGCCTGATCGGCGCCGTCATCGTGGGAACCGGGCTGCCTCAGGTATGCACCGAAAGGGAGATCCTCCGGCGGTATTTCGATGGTATGGGGAAAAACGGGTTTGATTATGCCTATCGTTATCCCGGAATGAATAAGGTCCTGCAGGCGGCGGGGCGGGTGATCCGTACGGCGGAGGACGTGGGGATCGTCGTCCTTCTGGACGACCGTTTCCTGTCCCCCTCCTATCAGGGGCTGTTTCCCAGGGAATGGACCGAATACGAAGCGGTCACGGCGGACAGGATCGCGGGCAGGCTGGAACGCTTCTGGAATGAGTGGCTGTAAGGAACGCTTCCGGAAAGGTTCCGGATGGCGCTCTGTTGGAAAAAGGCAGGGTGGATTGTGGATAAGTATGTGGGGAAAGAGGTTTCATGGGGGAAAAAGGCGTGATTTGCCGAAAATGGGCGTGGATGATCCGGGATTGACCGAAAGATTTGTGGATAAGTATGTGGAAACTGGGGATTATTTTTGCCGAAACAGCTGAAGGACAGCGGGAAACAGGGCTTTTCCACATTTACACATGCGGGAAAAAACAGGAGGGACAGAACCGTACCGGTCAATGGGTTTTCAGCCCGGATGTGGAAAACTTTTGCGGGTTATCCACAGAAAATCCGGTGTGGATAACGCGGCGCGGGGAAATGTGGAAAGCCCGGACTGCCGCCCTCTTGGGGGATTGTCCTGCCTTCGGCCGGTTCCAGGCGTCATCCGGGCTGTGCCAGTCATCCGGGCTGTGCCTGAAAAGTAAGTGACGGGCAGGGGCGGATATGATATAATAACGGGGTATGCGAGAAAATCCGCCTTCTGCGGCGGTATCAGGAGGTTACAGAAAATGTGGGCATATGAAAGCGTATTTTATCAGATTTATCCGCTTGGCTTCTGCGGCGCGCCGTTTGAGAACGACGGTGTGGAAACATCCAGGATCCGGAAGGTGGAGGAGTGGATCCCCCATATCAGGAAAACCGGCGCGGACGCCATATATTTTTCCCCGGTATTCGAATCCGATACCCATGGCTATAATACAAGGGATTTCAGAAAAATTGACTGCAGGCTTGGAAGCAACGAGGATTTTGCGGAGGTATGCAAGAGCCTGCATGAGGCCGGGATCCGGGTGGTGCTGGACGGAGTGTTCAACCATGTGGGAAGGGGCTTCTGGGCCTTTCAGGATGTACTGAAGAACAGGGAGCGTTCGCCTTATCTGAACTGGTTCCATATCAACCTGGGCGGGAATTCCAATTATAACGACGGCCTTTGGTATGAGGGCTGGGAAGGCAATTACGACCTGGTGAAGCTGAACCTGAAAAACGACGAGGTGGTGAACCATATCCTGGAGAGCGTCCGTTTCTGGGTGGAAACCTTTGATATCGACGGCCTGCGCCTGGATGTGGCTTATCTGCTGGACCACGATTTCGTGCGCAGGCTCCGCAGCTTCTGTGACGGGCTGAAACAGGACTTTTTCCTGGTGGGGGAGATCCTGCACGGAGACTATAAGACGCTGGTGAATGATCAGATGCTGCATTCCTGCACCAATTATGAATGCTATAAGGGGCTGCATTCCAGCTTCAACAGCATGAACCTGTTTGAGATCAACCATTCCCTGATGAGACAGTTCGGGCCGGAAAACTGGACTTTGTATAAGGGGCTTCATCTGATGACCTTTGTGGACAACCATGATGTCACAAGGGTCGCGAGCATCCTGTCCAATGAGAAGCACCTTCCGCTGATCTATGCGATGGCCTTCGGTATGCCCGGCATTCCCTGCATTTACTACGGAAGCGAGTGGGGGGCGAAGGGAAATAAGAGCGACGGGGACCCTGCCCTGCGTCCCAGCTTCGAGAAGCCGGTGGAAAATGAACTGACGGAATATATCGGAAAGCTTGCCGCAGCGAAAAAGGGATCCAAAGCCCTGAATTACGGCGCGTTCCGTTCCGTTGTCCTGACCAATAAGCAGTGCATCTTTGAACGGAAGACGGATGGAGAGCGCGTGCTGGTCGCCATCAATGCCGACAGCGAACCCTATACCGCCCATTTTGACGCCGGCTGCGGCATGGCGGTGGATCTGATCACCGGCAAAAAACACGACTTCGGGGGAGGAAGCGAACTCCCGCCCTACAGCGCGTTTTTCTGGTGTTGCGAAGCATAAAAAAGCGGGTGCAGGGGCACCCGCTTTTTTATGCGGAAGAATGCCTGGAGGGCATTCTTCCCGCAGGAAGAGAAACCGGAAAGAGTGCAGGGGCACCCGCTTTTTTATGCGGAAGAATGCCCGGAGGGCATTCTTCCCGCAGGAAGAGAAACCGGAAAGGGTGCATGGGCACCCGCTTTTTTATGCGGAAGA
>DWUW01000292.1 GCA_019120525.1 Candidatus Eisenbergiella stercorigallinarum
CCGCCCGGACGCCGGGCGCGTGCCGGCGGGAACCGCTTCAGGAAGCCTTCTTTCCTGCGGCCGCCCGCCAGAGAAGCGTCACCAGGGGAAACGCCTTCCCTCATTATCCATGAAGATCAGGCTCCTGTCCCTCCTGTCGAAGCGCTCAAACAGCTCTGCCAGCCGTACCGCCGTTTCAAACGGATCCAGCTCCGCGTCCTGGCCGCCCATATCGGTCCTCATCCAGCCCGGATGCACAGCGATCACGCGGATCCCGCGGGTATTCAGATAATTGTCAAGAAGCTTCGTCGCCATATTGAGCGCGGCCTTCGACATACCGTAATCAAATTCCTTTTCTCTTCGCGCCTCTCCGATGCTTCCGCTCTCCGACGAAATGTTGGCGATCAGTCCCCTGCCGTTTTTTTGGAGCAAAGGCAGAAAAGCCTTTACCACACGGAGGGGCCCGACCGCGTTTACATCGTATACGGCGTCACAGTCGTCAAGGTCTGTTTTTTCCAGTTCTTCAAAGGAAGACGCCGAATGGATACCGGCGTTGTTTATCACAAGCTCGATCTCATCCGTTATGTTCTTCGCCTCCCGGGCCGCCTCCTGCACAGATCCGGTATCCGATACATCCATGGCCAGTTCGTAAAGGCTTTCCGGATACCGCTCCTTCAGCTCCCCCAGGCTCCCTTTCCTGCGCACGCCGGCAAGGACGCGCCAGCCATCCTCCAGATATTTTCTCACAAAGCATCTTCCCAGTCCCCGGGAAGCTCCGGCGATCAGTACTGTTCTCATATGTTACCCCCTGTCTGCCGCCTTATGCGGCTTTCTTTCAGCCTTTTCGGCATTTTTCAGGCTTCCGGCCGCAGCGGCCCGAAGCCTGCCGTACGGGTCCCCCGCCGCTTCCCTCTCACTCCTCAAAGGCAACCGTCACATAGAAACCTCTCTCATTTTCCACGACGGCCGTTACCTTCCCTTCCCTGGCAAGCAGGCGTTCCCGGAAGGGATAGTTTGCCGACATGGCAAGAGAAGGATCGATGGTATAATAATAATTGCTGGGAAGCAGCCCCTCTGTCACCGTCACTGGATCGCCTTCCTTCAGAAGGCCGGGCCGCTCCATTTTGAATTCCATACTCCGCATGTCTGCCCCTTTGCCGCGCGCCGGCGCCGCCGGCGCGAATAAAAATAAGAATAAAAATTTCCGTCTTCTATTTTAGCCGCCGTCTTGTACTTTCGCAAGTGGTTTTTCCAGCACAATACAGTGGCAGATTCCCGGCACGGCCCTCCCTTCGTTGAAGCTGGTTTTGGAAAGCAGCGCCCCCGTAGGCGCGAACAGCACCCGTTTCCATACACCCTCCTCCAGCATTTTCAGGATGTAGGCGGAAAGCACCACGGCCGAGCAGCCGCAGCCGGAGCCGCCCGCATGGGTGTCCTGCTCCTTCGCGTCATAGATCTCAATGCCGCAGTCCATATGGTTTCCGGAAATATCGATCCCTTCCTTTTCCAGCAGATCCAGAAGGACTGTCCGGCCCACGCTCCCCAGATCCCCGGTGATGATCTTATCATAATCCTCCGGCCTCCTGCCGAAGTCCTGCAGATGCTGCCGGATGGTATCCGCCGCGGCGGGCGCCATGCAGGCTCCCATGTTCATGCTGTCCTTCAGGCCGAAATCCACGATTTTTCCCGGCGTCATGCCGGTAATGGCCGCCCGCGCCGGCTTTGCGGAATCCGCCCGCTTCGCGAGCAGAAAAGCGCCGCTTCCCGTCACCGTCCAGGTGGCGGACAGGGGGCGCTGGTTGCCATACCCCAGCGGATAACGGAACTCCTTTTCCGCGCTGCCAAAATGGCTTGAGGTCACACAGGCCGCCCTCTCCGCGAAGCTTCCCGCGATGATGAGAGAGGCCAGCGTGAGAGAAAGGGCGCAGGTAGAGCAGGCCCCGTACAGGCCGAACAGCGGCCGCTCAAAATTTTCCAGACCAAAGCTCGTGGCGATCTCCTGCCCCAGGAGATCGCCCGCGAACAGGAAACGCACCTCCTCCTGCTTCCACCCGGCTTTTTTCAGCGCCAGGGACAGGGCCTGCCGCTGCAGGCAGCTCTCCGCATCCTCCCAGCTTTTGCAGCCGAACAGATCATCGTCGTCCTCGCCCGTCAGATCGAACAGATTCCCCAGCGGGCCTTCCCCTTCCTTTTTTCCAGCCACAGACGCGCTCTCGATCAGATAGACCGGCTCATTGAACGCAACGCTCTGTTTTCCCAGAATCGGATTTCTTTCTTCTTTCTTCATAGATCAACCTAACCTCTGCATGCTGCCGCCCAAAGACGGCATTTATTTTTGAGGGCCGGATACCGGCTCCCTTTCCTTATAGTATAGTATCCGGATTTTTGCCGGAAAGTATGCAGAGATTGCGGCCGCGCATCCGGCACGCCCGTCGGGGTCCGGCAGCCGCGTCAGCGGCGCAAACTCTCATCCTGCCGTTTTCAGATGCGTATTTTCCCTGACTGTGTTAGAATGGAACAAAGCTTTTTCGGGAGGAAACAGGTCCATGAATGAAAATAAAACCATGATTCAATACTTTGAATGGTATCTGCCGGAAGACGCCGGGCACTGGAAACGGGCCGCGGCGGATGCGGCGCATCTGAAGGAGGCGGGCTTTACCGACGTATGGCTGCCGCCCGCCTACAAGGGAGCGCAGGGGAAGTCGGACGTGGGCTACGGCGTCTATGATCTTTACGATCTGGGAGAATTTGACCAGAAGGGAAGCGTCCCCACGAAGTACGGCACCAAAGACGAATATCTTGCGGCCGTAAAGGCGCTGCATGAGGCGGGGCTTTCCGTGCTTGCGGACATCGTCCTGAACCATAAAATGGGCGCGGACGGCTGCGAGACCGTGCTGGCGGAGGAATGCGACGATACCAACCGGAACGAGGAGGAAGGGCCGGCGCAGGAAATATCCGCCTGGACCAGCTTCCGTTTTCCCGGCAGGGGCGGAAAATATTCCGATTTTCAGTGGAATCATACCCACTTCACCGGCGTGGACTGGGACGACCGCAGAAAGAAGCATGAGATCTTTCAGTTTGCGGGCAAGGAATGGGACGATGAGGTGGATCCGGAAAACGGGAATTACGACTATCTGATGGGCGCCGATCTGGATATGAACAATCCTGCGGTGACAGCAGAGCTGGACCGCTGGGGCGAATGGTATCTGAATATGACCGGGGTGGACGGCTTCCGGCTGGACGCGGTCAAGCACATCCGGTTTCCCTTTTACAGCCACTGGCTCATGGAGCTTCGAAAAAAAACGGGAAAACGCCTTCCCGCCGTCGGGGAATACTGGAGCCCGAACGTGAAGTCCCTGATCCATTATCTGGATGAATCCGGCCTGGTCATGCGGCTGTTTGACGTGCCGCTGCATTTTCATTTCGTACAGGCCTCCTCCAGCAACGGCTGCTTTGACATGAGTAAGATCTTCGACGGCACTCTGACCGCCGAACGGCCCGACCGGGCGGTCACCTTTGTGGATAACCACGATACCCAGCCGGGGCAGGCGCTCTCCTCCTGGGTGCAGGGCTGGTTCAAGCCGCTCGCCTACGCCATGATCCTCCTGCGCCGGGAAGGCATTCCCTGCGTCTTTTACGGGGATTATTACGGCGTTCCCCATGATCAGATCGGCCCTGTGGGCGCGCAGCTGGACGCTCTCCTGCGCCTTCGCCGGGACGCGGCGTACGGGGAGCAGATCGACTATTTTGACGATTACAACATCGTCGGCTGGACGCGCCTGGGAGAGGAGGACCGCCCCGGCTCCGGCTGCGCCGTCATCCTGACGGACGGCCCCGGCGGCAGCAAAAACATGTGCATGGGCGCACGCTTCGCCGGATGCGCCTTCCGGGACGCGCTGGGAAACCAGAAGCAGACGATCGTGCTGGATGAAAGCGGAAGCGCCGCTTTTTCTGTGGGCGGAGGCTCCGTCTCCGTGTGGGTTCCCGACATCCGGTAAGGGGACCCGGAAGCCGAAAGGGCGGGCAGGCCTGCCCCTTTCTACTCCTCCGGGGTGAGGGATTCGATCTGTCCGTCTCTCACCTCAACATCCACTTTTCTGTCCCTGTAATAATACTGCCTGTCGTGCCCGCCGATTTCCCGGATCACCCGGCAGGGATTGCCGTATGCCACCACGTTGGCCGGAATGTCCTTCGTCACGATGCTGCCCGCGCCGATGACGGTATTATCCCCGATGGAAACGCCCGGAAGCAGGACGCAGCCTCCGCCGATCCAGACGTTTTTCCCGATATGTACCTCCATGTTATACTGGGCCTGCACGCTGCGGAGCGCGGGATCGATGGGATGTCCCGCCGTCGCGATGGTCACATTGGGGCCGATCATGGTATAGTCTCCCACATAAATATGGGTATCGTCCACCATGGTCAGATTGTAGTTGGCATACACATATTTTCCGAAATGCACATGCTTCCCGCCGAAATTGGCGTGAAGCGGCGGCTCGATGTAGCTGCCCTCTCCGATCTCGGCGAACATGTCCTGAAGCTTCGGGAAGCGCTTATCCATATCCTTCGGCTGGATCTGGTTATACTCCCACAGCTTCTGCATGCAGACCACCTGCTCCGCCATGATCTCCTCGTCTCCGGGCGGATAGATCCTGCCCTCCATCATTCTTTTTTTCGCTTCCTTTGAATTCATGGTATGTAGTTCTCCTTTTTTGTTGTTCTATTGTTTTCTTTTTCAATATCTTCCAGAAATTCTCTGATCTGCCCTGTTCTCCTGGAAGAAATCATTCTGGAGGGATACTTTTCCCTTATGTTAAA
>DWUW01000293.1 GCA_019120525.1 Candidatus Eisenbergiella stercorigallinarum
AGAGCTGAAGAGCTGCATAGAAATAAACAGGATCTGTGTCCGGGATATTTTGCAACGACAGTATATCTGCTTCTCCAAAAAATGCTGGAGATGTTGCCGGAAAAATAGAAATAAAGAAATTGCAAGGGAGCCTGCTTATGTTTTCAGACCATTTTACCCGATATGCGAAAACCGCCTTTACAAACCGCCTTCCCCTGCTGGGAAAAACGGGAGAGGAGGTTCGGAAGCGGCTTTCCGCCTGCCCCGGCGGAATCCGGGAGCTTCTGCAGTTCTACTATGGCTTTATGCCGCTGTCCGACGCATTTACCTACGATTTTGACCTGTTTTGCCGGTACGCGGCCCATGCCGTTTCCCTGCGGAAAAAGGATGCGCGCTGCAGCGTCCTTCCGGAGGGAATTTTTTTGCATGACGTGGCCTGGTACCGGATCAATTCAGAAAAGATCGTGGACTGCCGGGACTTTTTCAGAGAACAGGTATCCCCGCTGATCCGGGGGCTTTCTGAGGCGCAGGCGGTGCTGGCTGTCAACTACTGGTGCGCTTCCCACGCTTCCTACGAGGCCAGCGACGAGCGCACCCAGTCTCCGCTTTCCGTCTATCGTTCCGGAAGCGGCCGCTGCGGGGAGGAATCCACCTTTGTGGTATCCGTGCTGCGAAGCGTTGGGATCCCGGCCAGGCAGGTGTATGTGCCCCGTTGGGCGCACTGTGACGATAACCATGCCTGGGTGGAGGTATGGGTAGATGGAGCCTGGCATTTCCTTGGGGCCTGCGAGCCGGAAGAGGTGCTGGACAGAGGGTGGTTTACCAACGCGGCCACAAGGGCGGTTCTGGTATATGCCCGTACCTTCACGGATTACGGCGTGGAAGATCAGATCGCGGGCAGGGACGGCTGTGCGCGCTTTTTGAACGTGACGGAGCATTATGCGGAGACGAAACGGCTCTGCGTCCGGGCGGTGGATGGGGAGAACCGTCCGGTGCCTGGCACGTCCGTGCGCATGGAGATCCTGAACATGGCGGAATTCTGCAGCGTGCTCACGCTGACCACAGAGGCGGATGGGACGGCCTGCCTTACCATGGGGCTGGGAGATGTGCTGGTGCGCGCCTGGAAGGATGGTCTGTGCGCGGAAGCGGTCTGCGCGGCGGAAGAAGAGGAAATGGTTCTGCATCTGACGGAAGCGCCGGGGACTATCGCGCCAGAGGCTGATGCATCAGAGACTGATGCATCTGGCCGGGGAGAGCCGGAGCGGAAGCCTTCCGGGCAGTTCGGAGCAGCGTCAGGAATGGACGGCGGGAAGGAAATCTGGACGGAGCTTGAAATCCGCGCGCCGAAGGACGGCGTTACGCCCTGGCCCGTGCCGGACGCCGCGCAGAAGGCAGTGGGCCGGGCGCGCCGGAAGGAAGCGGACGAAGCGAGGGAAAAAAAGCTTGCGGCCTTTCGGAAAGACGCTGCGCAGGCGGCTGAAGTTTATCCGCAGGAGACGGACATTTTCCTGCGGGCAAGGGGAAATGTGGCAGTGCTGAAAGAGTTTCTGGACGGAGAGGACTGGAGACAGGAAAGAAAAGAACTGCTGCATTCTCTGCCGGATAAGGATTTCCGGGATCTGGATCTGGAGACTGCGCAGGAACAGCTCCGGCAGCTTGCGCCGCTTTATCCGGAGTTTCAGAAAAGGACGGCATCCGGGCGGGAAATCTTCGTGCGTTACTGCCTCTGCCCCCGTATCGGCATGGAAGAGCTGACCGCCTTTGCGCTGGCGGTGAAGGCATATTTTTCGGAGCGGGAGAGAGCGGCCTTTTTCGAGAGATCGGAACGCATCTGGGAATGGGAACAGGCGCATTTGCGGTATTTTCCCCAGGAGGACTATGACACGCTGAAAATCACCCCTCCGGCGGCTCTTCGCGGTCTGTGGGCGGATGAGACGGGAAAACGCACCCTGTTTGTGGCCGTGTGCAGAACCCTCGGCATTCCTGCCCACCTGAATCCGGTCACGGGACGGGCGGAATACCTGTCCGGCAATGGCTGGAGCGAGGCTTCCGGAGAGTTGGGAGCGCCCGGAGGCGGAACTGAAGAAGCCGCTGCGGAGCGGAGCGGAATCGAAGAAGCCGGAAGCGGAGGCAAAGAAGGCAAAGAGTCCTTCGCGGATCAGAGCCGCGGTGACAGGCACTTTCCTGCCCGGAATGACGGCGGCGTTTCCCGTCTGACCCTTCTGACATCGCCGGAGGACTCCTGGAGCTACGCCCAGACCTGGACGATCGGAAGGCTTTCCGGAATGGGATATGAAACCTTAAATTATGAAGGAATTCATCCGGAAAACGGCCGGATGGAGCTTCTTCTGCAAAGCGGAAGCTATCGCCTGATTGCCACGAACCGGATGCCGGGCGGCAGCCAATATGCTTCCGTCATCTGTTTCCACCTGAAAGCAGGGGAGGAAAAGTCGCTGGAAATGAAGCTGCGCAGGCCGGAGCTGAAGGATCTGCTGGTAAAAAATCCTCTGCCCGCCTTCACCGTGACGGACACGGAGGAAAATAAAGTGGAATCCGCATCCCTTCTGACCGGAGCGAAGAGCCTGCTGATTTTCGTGGAAGAGGGAAAGGAGCCTACGGAGCATGTGCTGAACGAGCTGCCCGCTGAAAAAGAGCGGATAGAACGCCTTTTCTGCCGCCTCATTTTCGTGGCGGATTCTCCGGCTTCCCTGGAAAATCCGCTTCTGAAGCGTACTGCGGACGCTTTGGAAATGGCGCGGGTATATTTCGATACGGGTCTGGAAAACGCGGAGCCCGTCGCCAGAAGGATGTACGTTGCTCCTGACCTGCTGCCTCTTCTCGTGGCGGTAGACGAACAGGGCTGCGGCATCTATGCCTGCAGCGGCTACCATGTGGGAAGCGTGGGGCTGGCGCTGAAGCTTTTGGAGATGGGGGAATAAAAAAACGGATTATATGGTCCGCCATGCGCTTCAGAAACAGAACGAAAGAATACGCCGGAGACTGACGGATTTTGGGTTCAGGTTTGAAAAATAGGGAAATGTGCCTGACAGCGCATTTCCCAGGTAAAGGTAAAAAGGACCGGATGTTAAAAAATATCTGTTCCCGTTATTCTCCGGCAACATTCCCGGTAAATATCAATCGTTGCATTCAATATCTCTTCCGGAAGCTCCGGCGCGGGCGTGACGCCATTCAGACCATGCTCTGTCAGCCAGTCGCGGACAAACTGTTTGTCATAAGACCTGGGGGAGATACCGGGATGATAATCCTCCAAAGCCCAGAAACGGCTGGAATCTGGTGTGAAGATTTCATCGCCAAGGGTAAGCTTCCCGTCCGAATCATATCCGAATTCAAATTTGGTATCAGCAATAATAATTCCATTTTTTTCGGCCTGTTTCAGACAGGCTTCATAAAGCTTCAGACTGATTTCACAGATTCGTTCGGCCTCATTTTTTCCGAGGTCATTTTTCAGCTGTTCAAGAGAAATATATTCATCATGCCCGGTACTGTTCTTGATGGATGGAGTTACAACAGGAGCAGTAAGCTTTTCGGCAAGGCAGTATGCTTTTTGAGGAGTTCTGCCACAAAAAGCTCCTGTGGACTGATATTCCTTCCACATACTTCCAAACATGTATCCGCGTACAATAAACTCATAAGGCAGCATGCTCAGCTTTTTTACAAGGACTGTGCGGTTACAAAATTGTCCGGGATTTTGAAAAAAGTATGCGGGCATATCGGAAAGTCTGCCGGAAATAATATGGTTGGGGATGATGTTTCGCGTATAGTCAAACCAGTACAGAGAGATGAGATTCAGCGCGATTCCCTTTCCCCTGACAGTTGAATTAAGAATGACATCGAAAGCTGATATTCTGTCTGTAGAGACAATAACCAGCTTGTCTTCGCCGATATCATAAACGTCCCTGACTTTTCCGGAAATAAGTTTTTTCATGAATTCTCCCTTCTTTCGGTCATAGAGGATTATCCTGCTTTATTGCATACATGGTATCCATACAGTGCTTGTGCGGTATACCGCCGCTCATGCAGTCGAAAATATTCTCTGTGCAGGAGACGATAAGCCAGTCTGAGTAGTATGTAAAAAGCTCGCCGGAAAGCCATTTATAACGGGCTTTCCTTTCATCAGATGGGCTTTTCATAAACGGCTTGCGTACAAAGACATTCAGGGCATGGAGTCCTCCTGAGGCGGTATGGGCCTGATAATTTTCCAGAATTTCTTTTCTGAGCTTTTGAGGAACATAATGTAGAGAACCGGAGCTGAAAACGATATCGAATTCGCCTTCCAGCCGAAAGTCAAGCATATCAGCCTGAAAAAAATTTACCTCGACTTCACTCTGATCAGCAAGACGCTTTGCCTTTTCAAGGCCGGAATATGCGGCATCAAACGCCGTTACATGATAACCGTTCCGCGCAAAAAAGACGGCGTCCTTTCCTTCACCGCAGGCCACATCAAGCAGACGAAGAGGTTTGACAGGCGGGCAAAGCTTCATGATTTCATAACACATATTGGAAGGACGTATTCCCCAGTAGTAGCCGTCGGTTTTATAACGCTCTTCATAATCGGTGATTTTTCGTTGCTGAGCAGCGTATCCCAGAAGAGAATCTATACTGCAATGAAGTACATTTGCCAGAAGCGGCAGTGTCGAGACATCAGGTACGGAATTTCCGTTTTCCCATTTTGAGACGGCCTGAAAGGATACATTTACCAACTCCGCGAGCTGTTCCTGGGTAAGACGCTGCTTTTTCCTCAGGGTATGAATATTTTTTCCGATGGCGGTGCTCATTAAATGTCCTCCCTTTCTTTTATAAGGTTATTATATTATGGTGGAAGAAACGGAAAAATAATCTGTTATTAGAATTGTTGGGATAATTCAACTTTCAGTAGAAAAACGGGGTTCCATGCATAAATGCTCCATCGTTTGCAGAAGACCCCATAAAAGGGAGGATGCCAGGTAAGTCACCTTACCTGGCATTATTATGAAAAAGCTATTTAAAAGTTTTGGCATATCCCGCATGCGGCCTGCACTGTTTCTAAGAAGAAAGGCTTCCCTGCCGTCTGTCGGCAGTTCCTGCTTTCAACTTATGTATTCAGTATAACCGCCGGAAGTAACAAAATCCCACAGGCCGGATGAAGTTTTTTTAAAAGAAATATGAACAATATATGAACGGCGCTCCGGCCCATCCGGCCGGGAGCGCCGTCCTTTCCTCCGGTGATCGGATCCTGCTTCCGGAAGCGATGATCCGTCCCTTTACATCTTCTCCGGCTCCGGATACTCCACGCCGAAGGTCTCCGCCGTCATGGTTTTGATCCTCTGCGTCTCCAGGGGCCGGTCGGAATAGTCCGTCCTGGTCTCCGCGATCTTATTCACATTTTCCATTCCCTCGATGACCTTTCCGAAAGCGGCGTAAGCGCCGTCCAGGTGAGGAGAGGTTTTGTGCATGATGAAAAACTGGCTTCCCGCGGAATTGGGAGCCATGGCGCGGGCCATGGAAAGCACGCCTTCCGTGTGTTTCAGGTCATTCTTCACCCCGTTCTGGGCGAATTCGCCCTTAATGCAGTAGCCCGGGCCGCCCATTCCGGTTCCCTCCGGATCGCCGCCCTGGATCATGAAGCCGTTTATGACCCGGTGGAAAATCAGACCGTCGTAAAAGTGACGGTTGATCAGGCTGATGAAATTGTTGACGGTGATGGGAGCTGATTCAGGATAAAGCTCCGCCTTAATCACGTCGCCGTTTTCCATGGTAATGGTAACAATGGGATTCTGTGCCATAATATAAAACTTCCTTTCCTTATGAATATTTTTTGCGGCATGCGCGCGTGGTATCATGATTGCGCTGCGCGCAATCCGGCGCGGCTGCGCCGTGCCGCCCTGCTTCGCAGGGATGATACCGGCAACCCACGGCTTGCTGGGAAAATGCCGCCTGCGGCGTCGCTTTCCCATCTGCGCGCGTGGTATAATATATTGTCAGTCATTTATTGTATCGGAAAGAAAGGAAAACGTAAAGGGAAGTTGATGAAAATGCTGGAAAAAGTCTGGATCGTAATCGGGAGAAAGGATGCGGCAGCGGAAGAACAGAAAGAGAGGCTGAAGGAGCGCCTTCTGAAAGAGGGGCTGGAAGTGGAAACGGGTCCGTCTTTTTCGGATTCCGGAAAGCCGCGGACTGCCGCGGGAGAATTATATCTGACGGACTGCCCGGAGCAGGTACGGCGTCTGACGAATGGAGACTGCCGGATCCTTCTGTACCTGACGGATGAAAGCAGGAGGCTTCCCATGCCGGAATATCCTTACGCTGTGGAAGAGCTGGAGGAAATCGACGCCGGATATCTGGAAGGAATCTACCGCCGCCTCGTGGGAGAACCCTGGGAGATTCTGCGTACAGAGCGGCTGATCGTGCGGGAGCAGC
>DWUW01000294.1 GCA_019120525.1 Candidatus Eisenbergiella stercorigallinarum
CGGAGAACAACCTGTTCGTGGTGGGGGACGATGATCAGTCCATCTATGCCTTCCGCGGCGCGAGGCCGGAGCTGATGCTGGGCTTTCAAAAGGACTACCCGCAGGCCAGGCGGGTGGAGCTTTCCGTCAACTACCGGAGCACCCCGGAGATCCTGGCCTGCGCCGGAAAGCTGATCTGCGTGAACAAAAACCGGTTTGAAAAAAAGAGCAGGGCGGCTTCCGGCCATGGAGAGGCGGTCCGTTTCCTCGGTTTTCCCGACAGGGAAGCCCAGAATGAAAGGATCGCGAGAGAGCTTCTGGAAGCGGGAGCGGAACGGGGAAAAGCCGCCGTCATCTTCCGGACGAACCGCGACGCGGCACAGCTTGCAGAGCTTCTGACCAGAAAGGGCGTGCCCTTCTGGATGAGAGAAAAGCTGAAAAGCCCATACCGCAGCCAGACGGCGCTGGACCTGCGCGCCTATCTTGCCTTTGTCTTTGCGGGACAGAAACGGTCGGATTTTTTCCGGATCATGAACCGGCCGAAACGCTATATTTCCAGGTCCGCGGTGGATACGGAACGGGTGGATCTGGACCGGCTGAAGGCCTTTTACCGGGATAAGCCCTATATGAAGGAAATCCTGAGAAAGCTGGAGCTGGATCTGGCCCGCCTGAAGCGGATGGATCCCTACGCCGCCGTCAACTACATCCGCAGGGGAGTGGGATACGACGAATACCTGCGGCAGTCCGCCCTGGAGGGAGGCGGCAAATGGCAGGAGCTTCGTCAGGAAGCGGACTGGTTCCAGAAACAGGCAAAGGAGTTCGCCTCGCAGGAGGAGCTGGAGGAACACATCCTTTTCTTTGAAAAGGAGCTGGAAAAGGCCGCGGCGAAAAAAACGGGAGAGGACTGCGCGAGCCTTCTGACCATGCACGCTTCCAAAGGGCTGGAATACGACGCCGTCTATCTGCCGGACTGCAACGAGGGGACGATCCCTCATAAGAAAAGCATGAAGGGAGAACAGGTGGAAGAGGAGAGAAGAATGTTTTATGTGGCCATGACACGGGCGAGAAAGCGCCTGACCCTGATGTGGGTGGAGGGAACGAAAGAGGAACCGGGATTCCTCTCCCGGTTCCTCAGTGACATTGGCCTGTAACAGGCGACGGACGCGCGGCCCGAAAGCGCCTTCCGGACAGCTTCGGATTTCAGGCCCGGATTTCCTCCGGGATGACGGGCTTTCCGGAGATCATTCTTCCTCCGGCCCGATCAGCTCGTCAAACTCACAGTTGTCCAGATATTCGTCAAATGCGTCCGCCACGATCTCATATTCCGCGTCGTCTTCGATGTAGCGGAGCTCCGGCTCCTCGTTCGGATCGGCCTCGTTCTCCGAATAGCCGTAAAACCACACCTCTCCGTCTTCATTGTTCCCATCCTCGTCGAGCGGGAGGAGTACGATGTAGTTTTTCCCTTCCACCTCAAGGATCGTGATGACGGCGCAGTTGACTGTGGCGCCGTCTTCCAGCTCGAGCTCCACGCTCATTTCTTCTTCCGGCTCGCCTGACGGCTTCCTGTAATCGCTGCTCATAAGATTCTCCATTCTGTAAAATAAAGTGACCGGATCCTCCGACGGGGTTCCTGTCCTGCCGACAGTATACCACAAAGAAACGTTTTTGGCGATCATTATTGAGACATTTGCAGAATCCATCGGTTTTCCGGCCTGAACAGTATTTTCAGTACAAAAAAACGGTGGATTCCTGTTTAAGTGAACGTTAAAATACGTTTAGAACAAAAGAGGAGGAAGATACAGAATGAGTGACTTTTCAGAAAGGCTGACACAGGAGGTCAGGAATACAAATAAGCCGCTGCGCTATCTGGCGGAGGCGAGCGGCCTTACGCTGGACTATATTTCAAAGATGAGCCATGGAAAACGGCTGCCCCAGGAGGAAGAGAAGCTGAAGAGACTGATCGAGGCAATGGAGTGCATGCCGCAGACGGGAGAGCTGCTGCTGCGCCTCTACCGGCAGGAAAAGATGGGGAAAACGCGCTGGGGCTGTATGCAGGAGCTGATCCGTATCATAGAGCAGGATTCGCCGGGCCGTATGGAAGAAAGAAGGAGCTTTTCGGAAGGGACGGCGGAGGATACCACGGTCAGGGGACGGGCGGAGGTCTTTCTCCTCCTGCAGAAAATGCTCGCGGATAACGCCGGAAAAAGCCTCTGTATCTGGACGGCGTCGGCAGACGGGGAGACCATGGAAAGACTGATGCAGATGCTCTGCGGGATGGCCTGCGGGACGATCCGGCATCTGTTTCCCCTCTGGCAGAACCGGAGGGAAGAGGATACGCTGGAAAATCTGAGAAGGCTTCGGATGATCCGGCCGGCCGTTCTGTACAAGGGTTACTATCCTTCCTTTTATTATCTGGAAAACGCAGGAGAGGCCTCCGGCGGCCTTTTTCCCAACTGGTTCCTTGCGGAGGATATGGCGCTTGGCACGAATGAAGCCATGGACTGCGGGATCGTCCTTAAGGATCAAAGCCAGACGGAGACGCTGCGGACAGAATTTTCCGGAAGGATCCGGACGGCAAAGCCCCTTGTGAGCCGTTCTGATATCGCGGAATATCTGGATAAGGTAAACCGGATGATGAACGCCGGCTATGTGACCCGGAACTATTATATCGAGCAGTCCCCCTGTCTTTTGCACCTGATCCCTCTGAACGTGCTGAAGGAGCACATCCTTCTGGAGGGGGACGGCAGGGAGACGCTGATGCAGTCGATCCAGATGCGCACGGCGCATATGCAGCAGGAGGAAATGGTGCATATTTTTTCCATGGAGGGACTGCGCTGTCTGATGGAGGAGGGGAGGATAACCGGGTATCCGGACGCGCTTTACAGCCCTTTGGACAGCTCCATGCGGATCTGGCTGCTGAAAAGGTATTACCAGTATATGCAGAGCACGCCCCACTCCTGTATCTGTGTCCGCAGCGACTGTATCAGGCTGCCCAGGCATATGTCGATCGTTTCCAGCTCGAACGTGGACAACGGGATCGCTTTCTGGAACAGCACGCAGGATGACATTACCTTTTACCAGGTGATGGAAGCGGGGATTTCCCAGAAGCTGTACGAATTCTGCCGGTTCCTGGAGGAAGGGAACCTGACCTGCTCCTTTGAGGAGACGCTTGGGCTGATCCGGGACATGATCCGGAAATACGGAGGGACGCTGTGACGCTTTTTTCTGTCTAATTTTCGCGCCTATTCCGGAAAAAAAGGATTCCTGTGATAAAATATTCCCGCTGGCCATAGAACAGGCCGTATACAAAAGAGGGGAGAGGACTGGCGCGATGAACGATACGGGAAGAATTGCCGTTTCCATTACTCCTGACGGCAGGACGATGGAGCGGTCAGAGGTTGTGGAGTATCTGAAGATCCTGTCACAGCACATCCTGGCCAAAGCGAAGCTGGAAAACGAACTGGATAACCTGCATGCGGAGCTTGCGGAGGCGACGAAGGAGGAGCCGGGAAAGCAGGTCCTTCCTCCGGAGCCGGACCCGCCGCTGAAGGAATCCTATCCGCTGTTCACGCTGATCGCCGTGCCGTTTTTCATGATTGCCATGATGTTTGCGGATTTTTCCCCGGCGGAAAAGCTAGGGATCCTGGCGATCGGTTCCGGGGCGTTCGCTTTCAGCCTGATCCGGCACAGGAACGAAAACAGAAAAGCGCGGAAGGACTGGGAGGAGCGAAGGGCCGCATGGGAGAAGGAAACGGAGCGCATCCGGAACCTGAACAGCGTGGTGAGCGTGCAGGATCCGCCGGAGGTGGCAGGACTGAAGGAGCGTCTTGGCGGGACGGAGGATGCTTATGAAAAGATCTGCGATTCCCTTGCGGAACAGGAAAACAGGAATATCCTGGCCCCGCAGTACAGAAAGGACATGATTCCCTGCATCCTTTACAGCTTCTTCCTGAACGGAAGGGCGAACACGCTGGCGGAAGCGATCAACCTGTTTCATGAGGAGATGTACCGTCAGAACCAGGAACAGAATCAACTGCAGTTCCAGCAGGAGATGAGAATGCACCAGGACGCCCTGATGCTCCAGCAGAACCTGAACGCCGCAAGGCTCTCTCAGCAGATCGAAGACGCCAAAAATGAGATCGAACTGCAGAGCCTCATGGATTCCCTGTATACGGTGGATATGATAAATCTTCTGATGAAGAGTATGCGGTAAAAAAAGAACGGGAGGAGAAAAAAATGTCAGCCTATCTCAGCGTAACTGTACATAACGCGTTTGGACCGGGAGTATCTTCAACGGCAACGGGACTGAAAAACATGTTTGAAACGAAATATTATGTCTATCTGTACATCGACCAGGAGGAGCCGGTAAAGCTGCGCGCCGAGCGCCAGCCCCACAGGATTGCCGTCGAACCGGGTGCCCATACGGTGATCATCACCAGAAAGCCCCTGGGAAAGACGAGCCTGACTGATGTGGTAAATACTGTGACCGGCGGAGTGATCGGAGGCGCGGTCCTAGGCGGTGTGGGAGCAGCCCTTGGAGCCCATCTGGGAGAAAAGGCAGTGAAGGAAGACGGCCTGAAAAACGCGAACGTGCTGGAATTCCATGAAGGAGAGGTCATTGCCTGCGAGGTAAAGGCGGACTTCCGGGGAATGCCGAAGGTTCAGTGGAAATAGGAAGGGCCTGTTTACGTGAAAAAGCAAAAGGAAATACTGGAAAGGCTGGATCAGCTCCTTCTGGACCGTGGATGGTCCGAATATCGTCTGGCGAAGGAGTGCGGGCTCTCGGAGTCTACCATTGCGAACATTTACCGGAGAAACAGCGTACCGTCCATTGCGACCCTGGAGGCGATCTGCAGGGGCTTTGGAATTTCCATGGCCCAGTTTTTCTCGGAAAATGAGATGGTGGAGCTGACCCCGCAGACAAAGGAGCTGTTTGAGCGCTGGATCTCACTTACCCCGGAACAGAAAAAAGCGGTGCTTGATATTATGAGGCTTCTCGGAAGCCGGTGACAGACACAGATCAGACGGAACCGCCGTACGGATATGATATGCGAAATATCATTCCGCGCGGCGGTTTTTTATGGAAGATATCCTGCAATATCCCCGGGAACAACGCAATTTTGTCTGGCGGCGTATTCTTTCCTATGATATAATATTTCTGTCTTTATGTACCGTCTGAATGAAAAAGACGCCTTCGGCGATTTGACAGGGGCGCCCCGTACGGAACGGGGCGTCTGTAAGGACCAGAAACAGGAGATGAATGCAATGACAGAGAGACCGATCAAGACCTATCCTGGAGTACCTTATCCCATGGGCGTATCCGTTGCTTCCGATGGAAAAGTGAACTTTGCAGCGGCCCTGCATACGAAGGAAGAATGCGGTGTGCTTTT
>DWUW01000295.1 GCA_019120525.1 Candidatus Eisenbergiella stercorigallinarum
CTGTCTACAGGCATATCGGGAAGCGATCGCCTCCGCGGCCCGCATGCCGTCCATGGCGGCGGAGGTGATCCCGCCCGCATAGCCCGCCCCCTCGCCGCAGGGATACAGTCCCCGTACGGCGGACTGCAGGCTTTCGTCCCTGGGAATGCGCACCGGAGAAGAGGTCCGGCTTTCCACCCCGGCCAGGCACACCGCATCGTCCGCGAAGCCTGGAATCATCCGGTCAAAGGCCTCCATGCCCTCCAGGAACGCCTTTCGCACCGGCGGCGGCAGGATCCCTCTCAGATCCGCCTCTTTCCAGTTTCCCTTAATGGCGGGCGCAAAATCCTCCGGCACAAAACGCGCCCGTTTTTCTTCGCCGGAGCGTTCCGCATAGTCTGCGTATCTCTGCACGGGCACCGCCCCGCCCGCCGCAAGATAGGCCCGTTCCTCCAGCATACGCTGAAAATGGATGCCGGAAAGGGGGCCGTCCGCGCCGTAATCCTGCGGGGTAACGGAAACGATGATGGCGCTGTTGGCATTTTTCCCATCCCTGCCGCTGTAGCTCATCCCGTTGACCGCAAGCCGTCCCGGCTCGCTGGAAGCGTTTACCACATAGCCTCCCGGGCACATGCAGAAGGAATAAACGCCCCTTCCCTCCGAGGTCCTGGCGGTCAGCTTATAAGAAGCCGGCGGAAGCTCCTCCGGAGCGCCTTCTCCATACTGGGAAAGATTGATCAGCTCCTGGGGATGCTCCACCCGGAAGCCCACGGCGAAGGCTTTCGCCTCCATGGGGATCCCCTTTTCCTGCAGCATGGCGAAGGTATCCCTGGCGCTGTGGCCGATGGCAAGGACCACCGCCCCGCTTTCGATCCGCTCGCCGTTTTCGCAGGCCACGCCGCGCACCCTGCCATCCCGGATCAGAAGCTCCGTCACCTTCGCGCCGAAACGGACCTCTCCGCCCTGGGAAAGGATCCGCTCCCGCATGCTCTTTACAACCCGGGACAGTACGTCGGTCCCCACATGCGGCCTGGCTTCATAACAGATCGCCTCCGGCGCGCCGTTTTCCGCGAAGATCCGCAGCACCTCCGCGTTCCTCCCGTCTCTGTCCTTCACCAGGGTATTCAGCTTTCCGTCGGAAAAGGTTCCCGCTCCCCCTTCCCCGAACTGCACATTGGAATCGGGAGAAAGCTTCCCTGTTTTCCAGAACTCCTCCACCCGCCTGGTCCTGCTTTCCACATCCTCTCCCCGTTCCAGAAGGATGGGACGATATCCGGCCTGCGCCAGCAGGTAGCCGCAGAACAGGCCGGCAGGGCCCGTCCCCACGATCACGGGCCTGCCCTGCAGTGTTTCCTTCCCGGGCTCAGGGAAGCGGTAGCGCACGCTGTCCGAAGGGCCGATGTCCGGATTTTTCCTGCAGGCCGAAAGGATCTTCCTTTCCGATCCCTTTACCTTCACGTCCACCGTATAGACCAGCCGGACCTCCGGCTTCTTCCTCGCGTCTATGGACTGCCTTGCCACCCGGAGGGAAACGATCTCCTCCGGACGGATATGTAGGGCGCCCGCCGCTTTTTCCATAAGCTCCCGGTCCGTATGTCCCGGCACAAGCTTCAGCTGTCTGATCTGTATCATTCTCTTTCCTGTTCTCCGATCCGCCCGGGCAAAGCGGGCAAAACCCGCCGCCCCTCCAGATATCCCGCGCATCCCAAATCGCGGCTTAATGAGTAGAGTATAGCGCAAACCCCTTCTTCGGACAAGCTTTTTTGAAGAAATGCCGGCCCTTCTATGTTGGCCCTTCTATGCCGGCCCTTCCTGCCCGCGGCCTGCCAGGTAACCGGACGTCCAGGCCCACTGCAGGTTATAGCCCCCGCATCTGCCGTCCACGTCCAGAAGCTCCCCCGCGAAATACAGTCCGGGATGCTTCCTGGATTCCATCCGCTCCGTCACCTCGCAAAGCGGTACGCCTCCGGAACATACCTGCGCCAGAGGAAACGGATTGGCCTCTTTTACCTGCACGGAAAAAGCGCGCAGCTGCCCGAACACCCGGAGGATCGCCTGCTCATTCTTCTGTTCCACCGCATCCTGGGGCCTCAGGTCATTCTGCTTCAGAAGGGTAAGGATGATCTTTTTGTTCACAAGGCCGCAGAACAGCATCTCCATGGGACATCTGCAAAAAGCGTCAATCCGTTCCTTCACAAACCGCCCGTACTCCTCCTTACTTCCTGTAAAGGCCGGGAGGAAATCGATCCGCGCACTCACCCTTTTCCCTTCGGCAAGGGCACGGGAGGCATGTCGGCTGAGCTGGAAGACCGGGATCCCGGAAATGCCGTAATCCGTCAGCTGCAGTTCGCCTTCCTCCTCATATTCCGAAAGGCCGCCGGATCCGGAAGCCTTCCCGACAAAAAGCCGGATGGACGCATTGCACCGCACTCCGGCAAGGCCTTTCCAGAAATTTCCGTCACAGCGCAGCGCGGTAAGCGCCGGCTGCGGAGGGATCACCGTATGTCCCAGGGAAGCGGCAAGGCGGTAGCCGTCCATGCCGTCTCCGTTTTTCAGGCCGGCCGGGGAGCCGCAGGCAAGGATCAGACGGTCGAAACGCTGTTTTTCATCTCCGCAGGATACCAGGAATCCGCCTCTCTTCAACGGTTCGATCCCTGAGATCCCGCATTCCGTCCGGGTCCATACCCCTTTCCGCTCCAGCCTGAAGCGCAGCGTATCCAGCACGGTGGACGCCTGCCCGGAAAGCGGATAGACATATCCCTCCCTGGAAACGGTCAGCATCCCCATTTTCCTGAACAGGCTGAGCGTATCCTTCGGGGAAAAACAGGAAAACAGCGTCCGCAGCTGCCGGGCGGACGCCCCATGATAATACTCCTCCAGCCGGTCCATTTCAAAGGACAGATTGGTCAGGTTGCATCTCCCGTTCCCGGTCGCCAGGATCTTTTTCCCGATCCGCTCTTTTTTCTCCAGGACGAAGATCTCCTCCCCGCCCCTTTCCGCCGCGGCAACCGCCGCCATCAGGCCGGAGGCTCCGCCCCCGACGATCCCCGTTTTTCTTCTGTTCATATGCTCCTCTTTATCTTCAGCTGGAATAGGATTCCAGGAAATCATACAGCTGCTCTTCGCTTCCCACGTATTTAAAATTCAAAAGCTCCTGTACCAGCCCGTCGGGAAGGCTCCTGACCGGGATGCCCGTGGACATGAAGCGGGTTTTTTTATCCTTTTCATATACCACCACATAATTGTTTTCCACCGCAAGATAGAATTCCTCCGGTTTTTTGCTGCTCTCATAGTTTTTCCGGACGACCACTTCCCGGGAGGAAAACCGCTCCACATACATGGAAAGAAAGCCCATGCTCTGATCCGACAGGGACGGGGATGCCTCGTAGACTTTACAGGCGTCCAGGAATTCCTCCCGGTTCATTCCGATATACTGCGCGGGTATGGGCTCCTCGGTTTCCGTCCTGCTGGAATCGGAAAGGTCAAACCGTTCCACCACATACCTGGTATCCGCCGTGATCACCTGCTCCTGTCCGCCTGCGGCCTGCACCGTCCCGTCCCTATCCGAAAGCGCATCCGTTCCGGCCAGGCCATCCCGCGTCCCCTGCGTCTCCTGCTCTCTGACAGACTGCGGGCGGTTCGGATAAAAAAATTCCCGCGCGCCGGCCCCAACGGCAAGTCCCACAGCCAGCATGCATGCCGGATAAATGAAATAAATGCTGATTTTCTTCCAGAGACGCATCAGGAACCTCCTGCTTTTCGTTTTCCTTTCAGAGTATCAGCATTCTTTCCGCCGTTTATTCAAAAATCATTCAGTAAAACCGGAAAAACCTTCCCAGGGCAAGAAGCGCCCCTCCTCCCGGAACGCTCTTCAGTTCCCGCTGGCTCAGGCCGCGCAGGGAAAGCATCAGAAGCACATAGACCACAGTCCCCGCAGCGAAGCAGAGAAGACACAGGACCTTTCCGTCCAGCAGTGCGGAAAGGAACCGGTTCATCAGAAAAACCACAAGTCCCATGACCGCGCAGGAAATGGCCGGAATCCCGATCAGCCTTCCCCAGTCTCCCCGAAGGGAGCCTGCCCGCAGGGCAAAAAATATCCCGATGGCCGCAAACACCCCATACAGCCCCGTCACTGCCCAGATCACGCCGTCCGTCCCCATCCCCAGGCTGCCGAGGAAGATGGAAAGAAGGATCACATGCAGGATCAGGGACACAGCCGAAGCGGCAAGCAGGAGCCTGTCCTGTCTGAAGCCCTTCAGGATACAGGCTGTCCCGACGGCAAGCGCCTGCAGGACCATGGATACGCTTCCGGTCCGAAGAAGCCGCGCCGCCGTTTCCATGTCTCCCACCGTAAAGAGCGCCGGGATCAGGCTGTCCGCCATAACGGCAAACCATACGGCGAACGGAAGCGACAGGGCCGCGGACAGCTTCAGCATCAAAAACGCCTTTTCCCGCATCCGCCCGGCATTCATCCCCGAAAAGGAAACCGACAGGGAAGGGATCAGGCCGGTACAGGCCGCGGCCGCCAGCATCGCCGGGACGCTTGCCAGGATCCGGTATTTTCCGGTATAAATCCCCCACTGCACAGCCGCCTCCGTCCCGGAGGGCATGAGCCGCATGAAGAACACCTGATCCAGGATAAAACTGCCTTCCATGACAAACCCTGTGACGACGACGGGGAGCGCCATGCCCGCGATCCGGCGTCCGATGCTTCCATAGTCTTCCGTCGCCTTTCCCGTATCCTTCCTCTCCCTTCTCCGGAAGCTTCCCTGAAAGAGGACATAAAGGACAGCAAGAAGAAGCAGGCAGATCAGGCTTCCAAGCCCGAAAGCAAGCGCTGCCCCGCCGGCGCCGAACGCCTGCTCATAATCCGGCTGGAACAGGAGCGCCCCAACCTTTTTCCCATATTCCGCCATTCCGGGAACCAGCAGGAACATGAAAAGAATGCCGGAAAGCTCCTCGGCCAGCCGGGAAAAAGCGGTTGGGACCATACTTCCCATTCCCTGGAAATAACCGCGGAACGCCCCCGTAAGGGACGCGGCAAGGACGAAGGGCGCCATGCAGCGGACCACAAACGCAGCCTCCTGTGTCCGCAGGAGGCCTGCGGCAAGGATATCCGCCAATGACAGCAGGAGGACACTCCCCGCAACCCCCGAGACTGCGGCATAGAAAATGGCCGTATTCCAGACCCGACGCGTATTCCGGTATTGTCCCCTCGCGCATCTGGCCGCCGCCATCTGCGCCACCACCGTCTGCGAAGCGTACCCACAGAGAAGGAAGAAAAACAGAAAAATATCACAGGCCATGCCGAAATAGGCGTTCCCGTTGTCCCCTATCCGGTTCGTCAAAGGAATTCTTTTATAAACGGCCAACGCGCCCGCCAGAAGGGCGAGCGCAGTTGCCAGGCCGCTTTTTCCGTATCCGGATCTTCTCGTCTGATTCATTGCCGTTCCTTTCAATCTGTGATCTCTCTTGTGATATGCAGCCCGTCCAGGATCTTTTCCTGCTTCCCCTCCATGACGGCCGCTTCCTGCGGCTCCATATGGTCATAGCCGCACAGATGCAGCATGCTGTGCGCCACCAGGAAGGCAAACTCCCTCTTCTGGCTGTGGCCGTAGGCTTCCGCCTGTCCCCTGACACGGTCACAGGATATGATGATATCCCCAAGGATCAGCTCCCCGCTCTCCGGCTGGAAACAGTCCGCCTCCGAACGCTCCGCCGCGGAAAAATCCGCCGGCCGCTCAAAGGATATGTTCGGGAAGGACAGCACGTCCGTCGCGCTGTCCATATTCCTGTATTCCCTGTTGTAAACCCGGATCCCCTCATCGTCCGTGATCAGCACGTTGATCTCCGTCTCGTAGGGACAGTCCTCCTCGTCCAGGACCGCCTCTGCCACCTGGGACGCCACCTCCAGCGGGTCAAAAGGAAATTCCGTATGAATCTCATTCTCCACAAATACCGTCATCTTCCGCTTCTCCCCTGCCGTCTCCTTCCAGCAAACCGCAGCCTCGCGTCAGGCTCCCGCCGTTCCGGACGGGCCGCGGCCTCTTTTCTTTCGTAATTTTCATAGGCCTTCACGATCTTCTGTACCAGGGGGTGCCTTACCACATCCCGGCTGGTAAGGGTGCAAAAAGCGATCCCCTCGATCTTCTGAAGCACCTTCACCGCCACATCCAGGCCGGATCTGGTTCCCGGCATCAGGTCCTTCTGGGACGCGTCCCCAGTGATGATCACCTTGGAACCGAAACCGATCCTGGTAAGAAACAT